>LBCX01000060.1 GCA_001657575.1 Bacteroidales bacterium Barb4 | reverse complement strand
GTACCCTCGCAACAACCCGTCGCCGAGTACGTCACGAAGTGGGGAGGTCTGGTAAATTTCCGGCTCTACAATTCGCCGTCGAGCAAACGCTTCCGCAAGCCTGTCGGAGCCATCGGCTGCGAATTTTTCATGGGCGTTGGCGAACACCTTGTGCCTGACGAGTGCACCAAACATTCGCTGGTCACCAAAAGCTCCTTCACCATCGAATTTGACAGGAACGTATGGGGAATGACGCACACCGCCTATTTCCGGTGGTACAGTGCCAAGGGCGAAGCCGGTCCCTGGAGTCCGCCCTGTTTTTTTGTACCAATGTGATTATGTTCCGGTTAATTTCTTTTTCATGAACCCCTGACAGAATAAAAACCCCTAACAGAGTTTGAAACACTGTCAGGGGTTCTTAAAAAAAATACCATAGTTCCACGGGAACTAGGTACTTAACAGAAACAAACTCTAAGGAAATCATGTTTTTCAAGATAACAAGTGTAGGGGAATTTTATGTACGAAGGTGGGGGTATGGAAAGTTGTGTACATTTGCGCGAATTATGAGGCGGTGTGTTTATATATGGGGGTTGCTGACTGTCATTGCGTTGGGTGTCTGTGCGCAACGTCCTCTGTTGGGCGGAGACAGGAGGGGTGCAGGTGCGGAGGTTCCCGACAGCTTGGCGGCGGGTGATTCCGCAGGGGTGCGGGTGACGACGGGCTACCGGATTGGTACGGTGTCGGGCGATGTTTCCGTTGCACCGATGGATACCGACCGGCTGGACTTTGCCAACAGTACTTTTACGGAGGGGCGTTCCCTTGCCGTCGGCTATCTGGCGAATATCGGCTCTCCCGCCCAGACGCGCATTTTCAATGAACGGAAGGAGGCGCGCGACTTCATCTTTGCCGACCCTTTCGATTATTATATTACAACGCCGGAGAACGCTTGTTTCCATGACACCAAGATCCCTTACACCAACGTTCTCTACACCTTCAACGGCGGCGACCAGAAAAAGGAAGACCGCCTCAAGGGTGTCCTGTCCGTGAGCTTCGGCAAGAATATCAACGCCGGCGGCGAGGTTGATTACATCTACAGTCGCGGGCATTATGCTTCCAACGGAAACAAGCTCCTCAGCTACCGTCTGTTTGGCAATTACCTTTCCGACCGCTACGACATGCGGGCTTACCTGAGCAACTTTAACTTCATTACGGGCGAGAACGGCGGACTGACAAACGATGAATACATCACTGCCCCCGACAAGTTCACCGACAGCCGCCGGACGGTTGATTCAAAGGCTTACCCCGTGCGCTTCTCCGATGCCTTCAACCGTGTGCGGGGAAAGCAGTATTTCCTGACGCACCGCTACAATTTCGGCTTTTACCGGACACCGGACAAAGGCGACACCGTCCGGACGTTTGTCCCCGTGTCAAGCATCGTCCATACCCTTTTTTACGAGGACAACCGCAGGCATTTTACCTCTGCCGGTCAGGCGGGCATTGATACCTGCTTTGAGAATGTCTATGAGCCGGCGGACTCTGCCATGCACGACCGACCGTCGGCGTGGAACATCGGGAATACGTTTGCTCTTTCCCTGCGCGAGGGCTTTCAGGACTGGGTGAAGTTCGGGCTGACTGCCTTTATCCGTTTGGAGAAGCGGCGGTTTACCCTCCCTGCCTTTCACCTCGAAAGCGGCAGTCTGCGGCAGGGGGAATATGACCGGTACGATGAGTTTTCCACCTACATCGGTGCCGAACTGTCCAAGCAGCAGGGGAGTATTCTGACCTACAACGCCCGCGGCGAATTGTGTGCGGCGGGCGATGATTTAGGAGAGTTCCGCCTGACGGGGACGTTGCAGACACGTTTCACGCTGTTTCGTAAAGATGCCGCCATCCGTGCGGAAGGCTATATAAAGAATGTGACGCCTGCCTTTTTCCTGCGGCACAACCATTCCCGCTTTTACGTGTGGGACTGTAAGTTGAAAAACGAGCAGCAGGCGTATGCGGGGGCGGTTATTGATTTGGAGAGCACGCGCACCCGCCTGTCCGCCGGTGTGAACAGCATACAGAATTATGTGTACCTTGATGGGGCAGGGCTTCCCGACCAATACGATGGCAATCTGCAAGTCCTCACCGGTCGCATCAGGCAGGACTTCCGTTTCGGTGCTTTCGGTTGGGAAAATGAGGCGGCTTATCAGTTGAGCAGTGACGGCGACCGGTTGCCCCTGCCGCGCCTCAGCCTTTACAGCAATATGTATATAGATGTCAAGCCGGTGAAAGTGCTTTCTCTCCAGCTGGGCGTGGACGTGCATTACTTTAGCGGGTACGAGGCACCCGACTATAATCCTGCCACTCAGCAATTCCAGTTGCAGTCCGGCGGAAGCGGTGAGCGGATAAGTGTCGGCGGCTATCCCCTTGTCAATGCCTATGCGAACTTTCATTTGAAACAAGCCCGCTTCTTTGTTTCGGCGTACAATCTGGGGACGAAGTTCATTGAGCCTGATTACTTTTCCTTTCCGCATTATCCGCTGAACCCTTTCCTCCTGAAGTTTGGCATAGCCGTTACATTTAAGGACTGATATTACGCAGATGCCCTGAAAGGGCAAGAGATTTCAGGGCATCTGCATTACATCATTTAAGAACTGATTGAAAATGGAAATAGCGGCGTTGGTATCCGGAGGCGTGGACAGCTCGGTTGTCGTCCACCTGCTTAAAGAGGCAGGCTACGAGCCGGTTATTTTCTACATTCGCATCGGCATGGAAGACAAGGACGGATATATTGACTGCCCGTCTGAAGAGGACATTGAGATTACCTCTTTCATTGCCCGCAAGTACGGTTGCCGCTTCGAGACAGTCTCCCTGCACGAGGAATATTGGGACAGGGTGGTGAGTTATACCATCGACTCCGTCAAGCGCGGGCTTACGCCCAATCCCGACATGATGTGCAACAAATACATCAAGTTCGGCTGTTTTGAAGAGCATTGGGGGAAAGACTTCGACAAGACCGCCACCGGTCATTATGCCACAACTACTGAACTCAATGGCAAGACGTGGCTCTCCACCGCCAAAGACTCCGTCAAAGACCAGACCGACTTCCTCGGACAAATTACCCGCCTGCAAATCCAAAAGCTGCTCTTCCCCATCGGTCACCTGATGAAGAGCGAGGTGCGCTCCATCGCCGAAGCGCAGAAGCTCCCCAGTGCCCGACGGAAGGACAGTCAGGGCATCTGCTTCCTCGGCAAAATCAACTACAACGATTTCATCGAACGCTATCTGGGCAGACGCACGGGCAAGATTGTGGAGCTGGAAACGGGCAAGGCGATAGGCACGCACAACGGCTATTGGTTTCACACCATCGGACAGCGGAAGGGATTGGGGCTGAGCGGCGGTCCCTGGTTCGTCATCCAAAAGGACATCGACCGCAACATCGTCTATGTTTCCAACGGCTACAACCCCGAAACGCAGTACGGCAAGGTAATCAACCTGCAAGGCTTTGACTTTATCACCGAAAACCCGTGGGGGGATAGCTTTACGGACGAAAAGGACATCACCTTCAAAATCCGCCATACCCCCGAATTTACTCCTGGACGCATCCGCCGCATTGGCGGACTTTACCGCATCGAATCCGACACCCGGATACAGGGCATTGCGCCCGGACAATACGGCGTAGTCTATGACAAAGAGCGGCGGCTCTGTCTGGGGAGCGGGATGATTATTGATGAAGGGATTTGATGGATGTTACGCAAGTCCTGCATCTTAGATTTGCTTCATAATTCGGGCAAGAAAATGTCTGAATAGGCTGTCACAGCTTTTTTTGACCGTTTTCCCCTTCTTGCCCTATAGCAACAACACAATCAAAATAATGAGGAGGGATTAATGTGGATTTTACTATTGAGAATGTAGATAGTAGCAATACAAATATGATAAAAACTTTTCTCAGGAGAGATTTTCTAATCTGTTTTATGTCTTACATTAATTTTATTATGTTCAAAATTCTATGCCCGTCTGTGTGTCATTCACATTTTTTTGTGCCGATTTTACCACTTCAACGGGAGAAGTAGGAAGTATCATCCTGCTCCCTTTTATCATCTCGTCCACCGTAACAATACTTATCTTGTCCATAATCTGCCCTGTCAGCGGATTGGTATAAGTTCCAGCCTCTTTTGCTTCTTGCATCATAGGCTTTGACGGGTTTTCCAATGTGATAAGTATCCCTCCGACAGCACCTTCCCTGTCAACTACATGACACAGGTCTCTGACGTGTGCCACATTTACATGCCCTGACTTCACGGAAATAATTACCTGCTTCGTGACTTTTTCAGATTCATAAATAAAAGCTCTTCCGTCAATCCCGCCGTCAGCCCCTTTCTTTTCATTGATATACGCACGATTGTTGGAATAGGTTAATATAGACCACTTTTCAAACTCCTTGCGCGTTTTATCATCCGCTTTGAGAGCGAGAGCCTTGGCACTTTCCAAATCCTTCGGGACTCCGTTTAATTCGGTATTTTTAACAACTTCTTTTCCGTGTGTATTCTCCAATCGTTTCAGGATAAGGGAAATGCTTTGGAAAGTAATATCTATCCCTATCCATCGGCGGTTTAATTTTTGTGCAACAGACACCGTAGTCCCGCAACTGCAATAGGCATCAAGCACGGTGTCGCCTTCATTGGAAGAGGCGTTGATAATCCGCTCCAACAGTTTTTCCGGTTTCTGGGTGGGGTAGCCTAAACGTTCCTTCACACTTCTTGCTACAATGGCGATATCTGTCCACCATGTTTCGGGAACTTTTCCTTTCTGATAATCTTCCGGATCCAACCTTCCTCCATTTTTTTCGATAAATCCTCCGGCGTGTGGCTTTCCATCCTTATAAGGCATTAAGATGCGTTCTTTGTTGAATGTCCAATTATCTCCTTTGGAATACCAAAAGATGGTGTCATGTTTCCTGTTAAACTGCCTCATGTTGGGGGAGCCGGGGCCTGTATAACACCACACTATTTCGTTCCGGTATTCCCCTCCTTGCGGACAGAAAATGGCATCCAGCACTAATTTCAGATAATGGCTTGCCGTTGGGTCGCAATGCAGGTAGAAACTTCCCGTCTTTTTCAATACCCTGTGTATCTCTGCCACCCGCAAGGTGATATGAACAATGTACGCGAACAAACTTCCCTTTCCCAGAATTTTCTGAAGCCCTTCTATAAGGATTCTTGTTTGAAGGGGATACAACTTGTTTTCCGGATTAAGGAGTTCCTCATATCCTTGCATAGCGGCATTGTCCCACTCCCATGTATCAACAAATGCTTGCGACTGTGCCCTGTCTTCTTTCCCGATATTGTTATATATCATATTGTAGTTCCGCTTGGAATTGAAAGGCGGATCAATATAACACAAGTCTATTGTTTCATCCTTAATATAATTGCGCAGAACTTCCAAATTATTGCCATAGTAAAGTTTGTTTGCTGTTGTCATTCTCTTGCATTTGGTTTACGGCACCTCTACCTTATTCAATATTTCGCTTACCACTTCTTCCGGCGTAAGGTTATTGGCTTCCGCTTCGTAGCTGAGTCCGATGCGGTGACGCATCACGTCGTGGCAGACGGCGCGAATGTCTTCGGGAATGACGTAGCCGCGACGTTTGATAAAGGCGTAGGATCGTGCCGCCAACGCCAGATTGATGGAGGCACGCGGCGAGGCACCGAAGGAAATCATGCTTGACAGGTTCGGCAGACCGAACTCCTGCGGGAAGCGGGTGGCAAATACGATGTCCACGATGTAGCGTTCTATCTTTTCGTCCAGATACACTTCGCGCACCACTTCGCGGGCATCCAGTATCTCCTGCTTCGTAAGCACCGGCTTGAGGTCGGGGGCTTTGGCTCCTATATTTTGGCGGATAATCAGTTTTTCCTCTTCTTTTTTCGGGTAGTTGATAATCACTTTCAGCATGAAACGGTCAACCTGCGCTTCGGGGAGCGGATACGTGCCTTCCTGCTCGATAGGGTTTTGGGTAGCCATTACGAGGAAAGGCTTGGGCAGTTTGTAGGTGTGTTCGCTGATGGTCACCTGCCGTTCCTGCATGGCTTCCAGCAGGGCACTCTGCACCTTTGCCGGTGCGCGGTTTATTTCATCCGCCAAGACAAAATTGGCGAACACGGGGCCTTGTTTCACTTGAAACTCTTCGTGCTTCTGACTGTAAATCATTGTGCCGACCACATCCGCAGGAAGCAAGTCCGGCGTAAACTGGATACGGCTGTACTTCGCATCAATCAGTGAGGCGAGCGTTTTAATCGCCAACGTTTTCGCCAGTCCCGGCACTCCTTCCAAAAGGATATGCCCGTCCGAAAGCAGACCGATTAATAGCGACTCCACCAGATGTTTCTGCCCCACAATCACCTGATCCATCCCTACGGTGATCATATTCACAAACGAACTCTTACTCTCAATTCGCTCGTTCAACTCACGAATATCTACTGTCTGACTCATTATTGTTTTTTTAGAAGTTAGTAGTTGGAAGTTAGCAGTTAAGCAGTCATACAACGCCTTGCGCCATCATGGCTTTGGCTACTTTCATAAAGCCTGCGATGTTCGCGCCTTTCACGTAGTTTACATAGTCGCCTTCCCTGCCGTAGGTGACGCACTGTTCGTGGATGGCGTCCATGATTTGATGCAGTTTGGCATCCACTTCGGCGGCTGTCCAAGAGATGCGCATGGCATTTTGTGTCATTTCCAAGCCGGAAGTGGCTACGCCGCCGGCGTTCACTGCCTTGCCGGGGCCGAAAAGTATTTTGTGTTTGATAAACAGGTCGGCAGCTTCGGCGGTGCATCCCATGTTGGAGGCTTCGGCTACGCAGAGAGTACCGGCAGCTATCAGGCGGCGGGCGTCGTCCCCGTCCAATTCGTTTTGGGTGGCACAGGGCAGGGCGATGTCGGCTTTCTGTTCCCACGGGCGTTTGCCGGAATAGAATGTGGCGGAGGGGAATTCGTCCGTGTATGGCGCGACGATGTCGTTGCCGCTGCTGCGGAGTTCAAGCAGGCAGTCTATCTTTTTGCCGGAGATGCCGTCGGGGTCGTAAACATATCCGTCTGGACCAGAGACAGTGATGACTTTGGCACCCATTTCGACGGCTTTGGATGCAGCTCCCCAAGCTACGTTTCCGAAGCCGGAGAGGGCGATTGTTTTGCCTTTGATGTCCGTCCCGTTTGCCTCCAGCATCCGGCGGACGAAGTAGAGGGCACCGTAGCCCGTAGCTTCGGGACGGAGGATGGAACCGCCGAACTCCATGCCCTTGCCGGTGATTGTGCCGGTATGCTCATGTGTCAGCTTCTTGTACATGCCGAACATATAGGCTGTTTCACGACCACCCACGCCGATGTCGCCGGCAGGAACGTCAATGTTCGCGCCTATGTTATGCCACAATTCCAGCATGAAAGCCTGACAGAAACGCATAATCTCCGCATCGCTCTTGCCGCGCGGTGCAAAATCGGAACCGCCTTTGGCTCCGCCCATCGGGAGTGTCGTCAAAGCATTCTTAAAAGTCTGTTCAAAGCCCAAGAATTTCAGAATGGAAAGAGTGACGGACGGGTGAAAACGAATCCCGCCCTTGTAAGGCCCGATGGCATTATTGAATTGCACACGATAGCCGATGTTCACCTGCACATCGCCCCGGTCGTCCGTCCAAGGGACACGGAAAGTAATGATGCGGTCAGGCTCAACCAACCGCTCCACTATTTTAGCCTTTTCAAATTCGGGATGCTGATTGTAAACGTCTTCAATGGATACGAGGACTTCCCTTACCGCTTGCAGGTATTCCCGTTCTCCCGGATGCTTGGCTTCCAAGGCAGCCATAATTGCTTGCGTCTTCATGGTGCTTCTATTTTCAATTAAAAATAATGCGGCAAAAATAGGTTAATCTGTTGTATGCGCCTGCTGCAAAAGAAGATAATCAAGCAGTGTCATGGCAGTCATTGCCTCTACAATGGGGACGGCGCGGGGAAGCACGCAGGGGTCATGCCGTCCCCGCGCTTTGAGGGTGGTGTCGAAGCCGTCGGCGGTTACGGTTTCCTGTTCCGTCAGGAGAGTGGCGACGGCTTTGAAGGCTACGCGGAAATAGATGTCCTGACCGTTGGAGATGCCGCCTTGAATGCCGCCGGAGTGATTGGTGCGAGTATTGATGCGACCGTTATCGTTATAGAACGGGTCGTTACGCTCGGAGCCGCGATAGAGGGCGGCATCGAAACCGTCGCCGTAGTCGAAGCCTTTGGCGGCGTTGATGGTGAGCATGGCATGACCCAATGCGGCGTGGAGTTTGCCGAAAGCCGGTTCGCCCAAGCCGGCGGGAACGCCGCAGGCGATGCAGGTGATTACGCCCCCGATGGTGTCGCCTTCCGCTTTAATACGAGTGATGAGGGCTTCCATCTCGGCAGCACGCTGAGGGTCGGGACAGCGGACGGCATTGGTTTCCGTCAGACTAAGGTCGTATGCCGTATAAGGCTTTTCTAATTTGACGGCACCGACTTGCGAGGTATAAGCTTGTATCTCTATGCCTTGTTTGCGCAGGATTTGTTTGGCAATGGCTCCGGCTACGCAACGGGCAACGGTCTCGCGTGCCGAAGAACGTCCTCCCCCGCGCGGGTCGCGTATGCCGTATTTCATTTGATAGGTATAATCGGCGTGGGAAGGGCGGTACTTCTGCTTCATTTCCTCGTAATCGGCGGAATGTTGGTTGTTGTTCCAAACGACAAAACCGATGGGGGTGCCGGTCGTTTTTCCCTCATACAGCCCGGAAAGGAATTGCACCTCATCATCTTCCTGCCGTGAAGTGGTGATAGCCGATTGTCCCGGTTTGCGGCGGCTCAATTCTCGCCGGATAAAATCCGTGTCCAACATTATGCCGGCAGGGCAACCGTCTATCACGCCACCGATGCTTGCCCCATGCGATTCGCCGAAGGAAGTCAACCTGAATATAGTGCCGAAAGTGTTCATTCGGGAGTATTAATGGCAGCCACAGTCGCAATCGCTTGCTTCCTTGCTGTCGCAATCGCTTGCGCAATCGCCGCAATCGCATCCGCAGGAAGGAGAGGTCAGAGCAGCTATTTCTTCGGCAGTCGCTTCGTGTACATTGATTACTTTGCCGCTGAAATGCAAGGTTTCGCCTGCCAAAGGATGATTGAAGTCCATCACGACAACGGACTCCTTCACCTCGTCCACGATACCGTTCAGGCGGTTACCATCCGAATCTGTCATCGGAACGACCTTGCCTTCCTGAATCATCTCTGCGTCAAACTTGCCGTCCACCTCAAATACGTTCTTCGGCACTTCGGTGATATAATCATCCTTATATTCGCCGTAGGCTTCTTCGGGTTCTATGGAAAAATCAAAAGTATCGCCTGCCTCTAACCCTTTCAAAGCGGCTTCAAAGGCGGGAAGCATAAAGCCCATCCCGAAAATGAACTCCAAAGGCTGTTCTACGGTGGCTTGTTCCATCAGTTCGCGTTCTTCGTCTTCGGCACCTACGTTCAGGTCATAAGTGACGGCAACATACTTGTTTGTTGTAATTTTCATCAGTATTATTTTTTAATAAATAGTAATACATTTGTTTATATTATATTCCCTCACAGAGCAATCACATCGAAAGCCACACCATTCATGTACTCAAAAAACGGCACTTTAAGACAGCTGCTTTATGCGGTCTCTATTTTAGAAGGGGCACCCTCCTCTGCATTAGAGGGGGTGTCCCTCCTAACTTAGAGGGGGCATCCCCTCTAATGCATAATCGTCGCCCCCTCTAACATAGATTAGGAAACCGTTCCGATAACAGTATTTCATTCTTTTATTTTTGATGCTGTTGTCCTTTCTCTTAATCTTAAAACCCCGACACTTTCCAAATAGAGCATATCAGGGCAAATATCAGAGCCATTACTCCATTGGATGCTGCCTAAAAACGGTTTTACCGAGCCAAATAAAGCCTCATCTTTCAATTCTTTAAAAATACCTGTTTCCAAATACGGTTTTACGTCAAAACGTTTCACTTCTCCATTTGTAAAATGAATAAGAAGTGTAAAATCCTGCTCCGGCTTGACGCTTGCTACTCTTGGGTGCATATTTGTTACATTAACGGGGCTATTTTAAAAATACTCTCTCCTTTTGAGGCTAATTCCCAATCCGCAATAATGTTACGCAGAGTCCCAAAGGGACAAGATATTTCAGCCCCACATGCAGCGAAGCGAAATGTGGGGTTACAGATGACATCATCAAGGAAGTCCTGAAAGGACGATCGAATAATTTATACAGTACATTGTTAATTATCGCTTGTTATTTGTATCGTTCTTTCAGCACTTTATTTGGAATGTATTTATCTAAACCCAACGTGCCGCTTCGCTTTACGTTGGGCTGAAATATCCCGTCTCTTCGAGACTTCATAACTGCTTAACCGCATTCCCCAGATTATTCATCGCTTCTTCCAAGACAGAGCGCGGGCATCCGACATTCAATCGCATATAGCCTTCGCCGCCGGGCCCGAACATACTGCCGTCGTTCAGAGCAAGCCCTGCCTTATTGACAAACAGATCGACCAAGTCCTTTTGGGACAATCCCAACTCTTTGCAGTCCAGCCAAAGGAGAAAAGAGGCTTGCGGCGGGTAAGGCTTGATTTGAGGAATATGCCGGGCAAGATATTCTTCAACGAAGTGTACATTGTCTATCACATATTCACGCATTTGCTGCAACCATTCCGCGCCGTAAGTATAAGCGGCAGTAGTGGCAATATAGGCGAATATAGTGCCATCGCTAAGCTCGATTGCGTGGAGGTAAGAATAGAACTTGTGACGCAGCGTATCATCCGGTACGATAGCATAAGAAGCGACAATGCCGGCAATATTGAATGTCTTGCTTGGTGCCATGAAAGTAATGGAGCAGGAAGCAGCCGCATCGGATACGGTAGAGAAGGGGTGATGCCTGTTTCCGGAATAAGCCATCTCCGCATGAATCTCATCCGACAGGACAAGGATACCGTGACGGGCGCAGAGGTCAGCCAACCGGATCAGCGTTTCTTTCGACCATACAACACCGCCCGGATTGTGCGGACTGCACAGGATAAGCATTTTACACTTGTCATCAATAAGAGCTTCCAATTGGGCAAAGTCCATCTCGTAACGTCCGTTTACCAATTGCAACGGATTGTAAACCACCTCGCGGTGCAAATTTTCGGGGACGATGCGGAAAGGATGATATACAGGCGGCTGAATAATAACCTTGTCGCCCGGCTGTGTGAAGCATTTGACGGCAAAAGCTATTCCTTTCACGATGCCGGGGATATAGGTGATCCATTCGCGGCGGGTATCCCAACCGTATTTGTAGTGCAGCCAATTGCCGATACTTTCATAATAGGCATCATCGGCAAAGGTATATCCGAATATGGCATGGTCACACCGCTTCTTCAGAGCTTCCACGATAAAATCGGGAGTGCGGAAGTCCATATCAGCCACCCATAGCGGTAGCAGGTCTTCCTTCCCGTAGAGTTTCCTCAGCATGTCAACCTTTGCACAGGAAGTACCCCGCCGGTTGACAATTTCATCAAAGTTGTATTGTTGCATAAGTCCTTTGTGGGATTATTTTATGTCGGGATGCCTTTCAAAATATTTGTCCCGCAGGTAGATGCCCATCAGGCGGATGACAAGGTGCATTGAAAGTTTGATTTCCTGTTCTTTTTTTGACTCGGGGTCAATAAGTGTAATTATGTCGGGCGACTCGTATAGGTATTGCTTTATATCGTCAAATATTTCCCCTCCCGTATTCTCAGACAAGACACTTGCCGAGTTCTCATCTACATCATACGGCTTTCTGGGCTTTGTCTTTTCAAGTTCGCCTATCAAGTAATCAAGATGATTGTCAACAGCTTTTTTGGCTGAAGACACTTCAAGAAACAACTCACCCAAAGGAGTCATCTTTAGCGGACTGGCTTTTTGCGCCAATGTATCAATCATGTCAGGGTCGCGCTTCATCACCCAATTTTTAATATACACAAGCATTTCAATGGTAGATTCCCCAATCTGCTTCACTTCCTCTATATCATATCCATGCTTCTTGCATGGCAGATTATCCACCTTTGTCTGTAATAATTCCTTGTGAAATGCTTTCGATTCTCTTATGTCATCTTCATGCTTTTTACATGGCAAATTATCCACCTTTGCCTGTAATAATTCCTTGTGAAGTGCTTTCGATTCTCTTATATCATCCTCATGCTTTTTACACGGCTGCTGTTTAACTATTTCGTTTGTAGATGTCACCGTCTGCAGTAGCTCCTTATGAAGCAATTTTAATTCACTATGAAGCAATTTTAATTCACTGATACCGTCCTCATGCTTTTTACATGGCTTTTCATTAACCGTTTCTTTCAAAGATGCCATTATTTGCGCCCATTCTTTATGCCGTACCTCCGCTTCCTTTATGTCATCCTCATGCTTTTTACATGGCTTTTCATTAACCGTTTCTTTCAAAGATGCCGTTATTTGTGCCCATTCTTTATGCCGTACTTCCGCTTCCTTTATGTCGTCCTCATGCTTTTTACATGGCTTTTCATTGACCGTTTCTTTCAAAGAAGCCATCACTTGTGCTAATTCTTTATTCAGTGCCTTTGATTCCCTTATGTCATCCTCATGCTTTTTGCACGGCTTTTCATTAACCGTTTCTTTCAAAGATGCCATTATTTGCGCCCATTCTTTATGCCGTACCTCCGCTTCCTTTATGTCATCCTCATGCTTTTTACACGGCTTTTCATTAACCGTTTCTTTCAAAGATGCC
>LBCX01000321.1 GCA_001657575.1 Bacteroidales bacterium Barb4 | reverse complement strand
CTAACCCCACATTCCGCTACGCTGCATGTGGGGCTGAAATCTCTTGCCCTTTCAGGGCATTTGCTATGATGCCGATGCAGCGCAGCGGAATGTGGGGGAATGCAGGATTAATGTGTATGGGAGAATGTAATGGGAGAATGTAAAGGGAATGTGGTATTGCGCAAATGCCCCGAAGGGGCAAAAGATTTCAGCCCCACATGGAGCGGAGCGGAATGTGGGGTATAGACGGGTACATACAAACAAAGCCCTGAAAGGGCGATAACAAATACAGGTAATGGTTTACAATGCAATATATATTATTCGGTCATCCTTTCAGGATTTCATCGGGTCGCCCGTTCCGTAAACCCCACATTCTGCTACCCGACGTGCCGCTACCCGACGTGCCGCTTCGCTTTACGTGGGGCTGAAATCTCTTGCCCTTTCAGGGCATCTGCACACCATAGTTCTACGGGAACTGCGTCACTTTTTCAAAAGGAAAGGAGTAAGAAAAGAGGGAGGTACCAATGCCTCACGGAGTTCGCCATACAGAACTCTATGGGTTCGCAATACCGATCTCACAGAGATCACAAGACCGAACTCAGTGAGTTCATCATGCCGATCTCACAGAGATCAGTATTGCGCCTAAAATATGTTAAAGCCATCTGTTCTTTCATAATTCTTAAAAACCGCTGTCGTTAGTAACGTGCAACGTTGTTTCGGAGCGGGTGATCAGCAGCTCTTTCATGAGTTTGGAAGATCCTTTGGGATTTGCCTGCGAAACAAGCTCAAGCCACCAGTCGCCGGCAGTCAGATTGGGGATGACAAGAACAAGCCGCCTGGGTTCGTTTACAATCACCTTTGCCTGCACGCGCATGGCGGCAGTAGCGTCTTCGACAAACCATGCGCCGACCAGGGAGGCATGAGCCGTCGTGCCGTCGTCCATCAGTTTAAGACCGAAGCCGAGCACGGTCATCGCACCCTTTGCCGTGGCATCTTCATTGATACTGCCGGTTTCGGCATCAATCATTTGCTCAATATAGCCCTCCGCCGTGCTCACTCCCGTGAAGTTGAGTTCTACGTTATGGGCAATGTAGTTGCGGAGTTGCGGTGCTGCCGTAATGTTCAGTCGGGGGGATTTGCCGCGGGCAATCTGCCGGTCGTGGGCATCATACTGTCCGGGAACGCTGATGCTGATCCGCACGAGGTCGGTATTGATTGTGTATCCGTCGGCAATGAGATACTTTGCCGTGCTGAAGAGTTGAACCGCCTTGTAATATATATCCTCCTCCGACGCACCCGGATACAGAAGGGCTGTTTTTGCCGCCAGATGCTTCAAATCCAGCGTGTCCTTGTGTGCTACCCGTGCAAAATAGGGTTTCTCTACCGTTTCCAAAGCAGTTTCCTGAAAGAAAACATCCACCAAATGTTTTTGATCGCGTGTTTTTTCATCAACGCTCATATATGGGCAATACTTTGGGTCCCGTCCAGGTGATATCGTAAACATAGCGAGGATGAACAAATACGATGGTTTGCCATTCTAAAAAGTAGAGCATAGATTGGGCGTCAAGCATATTGATCATGGCATCGAAGTCCGCCTTTTTCTCAAAGTAGAATTTCGCCTCATTTCCGTTGATGGAGTAGCTTGTTACGCGCTCGAGCGTGCACCTATCCAAAACAAATGTCGGTGAGAGCTGGAGTTTTACGGCAACATTGAAATGGTGGCTATTCACTCCAGCCTCCGCACTTTCCTCAGGTGACGAAAGATCTTCAAATACCTCTTCTTTGTTACATGCGCCAAAGATCAGCGCCGATACGAAAAGTAAAATAACCTTTTTCATGATATTGTTTTTTAATGTGGGTAATCCAAGTCTAAATCATTGTTGATGCCGTACTTGCTGACGTCATCGTTTGTCGTCGGGTGGTTTTCAAAATCGGCGGCTAAGATATGGTAAAAACAATAATAAAGACATAACGAAAGACTTTTTCAGGAAAAAGTATCTGCTGTTCCTCTCCCCGCAAATATTTTTTCAACCCATACCTAAGCAATCTAAAAAGCCCTACATTTGGCGTCCCTAATTATCTAAAAGATAGAATATGAAAAGGAGAATAGCATTGGCTGTATTGTGCCTGACCTGTATCTTCCAAACAGCAATAGCAGAAGACGGTTTCATCGACGGTATAGGATACACCTTCAATGGTCGCACCTATACCGCCATAGTAGACGACCGCAACCAGACTTGTCTCAAAGACAGCGTTATCATCCCCCACTTCGTTCTTCGCGAATCCAACGGAATCTCTTACATCGTAGAAAGAGTAGCCTCGCAAGCCTTTGCCGGCAACAAAACTATCAGATACATATCCTTTGCCGACAGTAGGATCCGCATCATTGACAGCCTCGCCTTCGCAGACTGCACCTCTCTGCGCGAAGTAGTCTGCCGCGTCGGCCTTAAAGAAATTGGCGACAAAGCCTTTACCCATTGTACCTCACTTGCCGGTCTGACTATCCCCGACGTCTTCACAACCCTCGGAAAAAGAGCCTTTTCCTACTGCGCCTCACTTTCCACCCTATCCATACCCTCCTCTCTGACCGCCATTGCCGACAGTGCCTTCTTTGGTTGCCAGAAACTCTCGTCCATTTACCTCCTGTGGCCCAAGCCCGATCACGGTACAGTCGCCGCCGCTGCCTTCGGCAACATATCGCCCTCTTGCAAAGTCTATCCCCTTGATGAATATAGAGCCAACTTTGCCGACTTCTGGCAAGGCATACCGGTAGCAGGAAACAGTTTCACCTTCAAAACCGATGAATATTCCGTCATCTTAAACATTGAAGAGAAAACAGCCGTCCTC
>LBCX01000320.1 GCA_001657575.1 Bacteroidales bacterium Barb4 | reverse complement strand
AGAGTTTGAGCGAGCAGCTGCGCCGGTTGTCGAGCGACTGAATGCCGTCGAGCTGCACCGGGAGCAGGAGCGCGTGGTGCAGCATCAGAAAGCGCTGGAGCTGGAGCGATCTCAGCGACAGCGGACGTATAACAGCCCTTCACTGTGATAACCTGATAAAACGGGGCTTTCGGCGGACATCTGCGCTGAAAGCCGGAGCCATTCACCCGACTGCATAGCCATGCAGCCGGGTGAAATTTATCTGGCGCAGAATGCGCGGTTTAGCGGAGAGTTTGCTGCCGGTTTTACCGGGCTGACGCCGCATTTGTTCCGAACCCGTCCGGGGCGGTGCTGATAAGGGATGTTATGGTAAATGCGGCATTTTTTATTATATGGAGTGTATTTTTATGAGAATTAAAAAGCCTCACCTTCGTCCGATAGTCATAACCTTGTCCGTTGGTGGGATTTTGTTAACTTCTATTTTTCTGATTGCCGTTATTATGGTTTTTCAGCGCGAAAATATAGAAAAAGATTTGCTTTATGCTAATTCATCGTACGCTATGAAAATGTCAGATGTAATGAGTGGTTATATTGAAATGGCTCAAGGTGAATTAGCATATGGAGCAAAAAAAATAAAATCAACTAATGATATTGACTCACTTAAAGATGAGGCGGATAGGTTAAGATTGCAGTCTGGTATGTTTAATTCAGTTCTTGTTGTTAGTAATGATGCTGTTGTTCTGGCGACTTCGCCAGAATCTCTTGATTTAGTTGGTACCCGCTTGAATTCAAGTGCCAGCAAATTGGCGATTGAGGAAAAGAAACCATTCATATCTTCACCGTTAAAATCAGTTACTGGGAATTTGATTATTTTGTTGTCACATCCTATTTATGATAAGGGTGGCAATTACATAGGGTATGTCGGTGGGTCTATATATCTAAAAAAACATAGTTTATTTGGCGATGTTTTGAGCAGGCATTTTTTCAAGAACAACACTGAAATTAGCATTGTTAGTGATGATGGGAATGTGATCTTTAATAACGATAAAAGTGCTGTTGATCGGCCTATGGTTATGTCTGATGATTTGAAATCAAAGTTAACTGCGTCTGATAGAGGTGAGGGGGCATTTTTTTCTTCGGGGCATAGATATCTTCTTGGTTATGCTAGTATGAAAAATACTGTTTGGAATGTGTTGGTTTATAGTCGTGCTGACAGTGTGACTACTATTCTTATTGCTTATGCTAAAAGTGTACTTGTTCTGCTAATTATAATAATTATTGTGTTTTCACTTATTTCATATTTCATTGCCTCCAGTATTTCACTTCCTTTAGAAAAGCTTGCTATATCTACCAATGCTAAAGATATCGGAGCTTCGCTAGTTTATATTAAAGCTATCAATGCTTGGTATGCCGAAGCTGATAGGCTTAAAAAGGCGCTTTTTACGTATATTAAGGTAATGATGGAAAGAGTTGATTCTCTAAATGAGGTGGCGCTTAAAGATCCCCTTACCGGCGTGAACAATAGATTGGGGTTTTTAAGTAAAATACAGAATCATAAGCGGGATTCAGGGTATTCAGTTATTGTAATTGATGTTGATTTTTTTAAAGAGATAAATGACAGTTTCGGGCATGGGGTCGGAGATGAGGTGCTTGTTTCTTTGGCTCATATTATTAATTCCTGTTGCCGTAGTGAAGATGTTGTTTGTCGGTTTGGTGGCGAAGAGTTTGTTGTTTTCCTGCCGAATACATCTGTGGTAACAGCTAAGTGTGTTGCGGAGCGTATTAGGAGTGTTATTGAAAGTACTGTCTTCCCTAATAACTTGCGGGTCACCATATCTGCTGGTGTGGCAACACAAGATGATCCTCTTGGTAGGATCGATTTTTTGCTGAAAAATGCTGACGATGCTCTTTATCAAGCCAAAAGGGAGGGGCGTAATAAAGTGATTGTATATAGCGCTATTTGAGTTTTTTGATGATGCTTTACGCGCTAGTGTGTCGTTTTTTTTGTGGCGAAGAGTGGGCAAGAAGCGGATCCTCTTGTTATCCCTTCGATGTCGTCGTAATCTCATACCCTGTAAACAAAAAAACCACCGCTACCAACGGTGGTTCGTTTGCCGGAATTCAGAGCTACCAACTCTTTCTTCCGAAGGTAACTGGCTTTCACGGAGCGCAGGTACCAAAACTGTCCTTCCAGTGTAGCCGCAGTCAGGCCACCACTTCAAGAACTCTGTAGAACACTCTACTACTCCGCTCCGTGAATCCTCTTACTAATGGCTACCGCCACTGGCGATTTTTCGTGTCTGTTCCGGGTTGGACTCAAGATGATAGTTACCGGGACAACGTGGTAGTCGGGCTGAACGGGGGGTTCGTGCATACAGTCCAGCTTGGAGCGAACTGCCTTCCCGGAACCGAGTGTCAGGCGTGGAATGAGATAAACGCGGCCATAACAGCGGATTGACATCGGTAAACCGAAAGGCAGGAACAGGAGAGCGCACGAGGGAGCCACCAGGGGGAAACGCCTGGTATCTTTAAGTCCTGTCGGGTTTCGCCACCACTGATTTGAGCGTCAGATTTCGTGATGCTTGTCAGGGGGGCGGAGCCTATGGAAAAACGGCTTCGCCGTGGCCTTATCGCTTCCCTGTTAAGCTTCTTCCTGGCATCTCCCAGGAAATTTCCGCCCCGCCTGTAAGTCGGTACCGCTCGCCGCAGCCGAACGACCGAGCGCAGCGAGTCAGTGAGCGAGGAAGCGGAATATATCCTGTATCACATATTCTGCTGACGCTCCGCTGCTGCATTTTTCTCCTGCCACATGAAGCACTTCACTGACACTCGCATCCGTGCCAACATAGTAAGCC
>LBCX01000059.1 GCA_001657575.1 Bacteroidales bacterium Barb4 | reverse complement strand
GGCATTATTCATTTTTCTTTACCCAAACACGGGTGATTTCCCCGAATACATATTTGCGATAATCGTTTGCATCTTTGTAGGCTTCGTTTAGATAGTCTTTAGCTTCCTGTGAGTAAAAATCATCGGGATTGGCGGCAGTAATTTGCGTTAATTTACATTCAATAATCAGTCCGGCTTCTTTGAAAGACATATTTCCGAAAGGAGTTTGAACGCTTGTCAATTCAACTTCTTTCATTTTCTCGCTGTCTCTTCCCGATTTACTTCCCAAAAAGAGTACCTGTTTCTTGTATTCATCCGGGAAATAAGACATCGTATAGGTTTGCTCTTTTAGAATCAATTCAAGCGTATAGCGATCTGTCCGAAGAACACACCAAGTGACCGGTTTCTTGAAAAGAAGCCCCATACCGCCCCCGCTGCCTGTCATGGAATTATAATGCTCTTCCTTGCCGGCGGTAATCACCGGAAAAACCTTACCTGCCAACGTAAATACATCGTCTGGTATCTCTTCCAGAGAAATTTGTTTGAATAATTGGTCAAAATTCATCGCTTTGTTAATTATTCGCCGTTAGTCCCCATTTTCCCCACATGCACCTTTTCCCATTGCAGCTTCTCCTCGTCGAAAGGCTTGCGCTCCTGCGCCTTATGCCCAAACCCGATGATGGAAAGCACCTCCAGCTGATAGGGCAAATCCAGCAGCTGCCGCACATATTCGTTGGAGTCCGTCTCCTGCTCGGTTGTCCGGTTGCGCACCTGACACCAGCAGCTCCCCAGCCCCAAATCCTCCGCCTGCAACTGCATATAGATGGACGCTATCGATGCATCCTCCACCCAGACATCGCTCACCGTCGCATCCGCCGCCACTACAATCGCCAACGCGCAGCCTTCCAGAAACGTTGCCGAATGTTCCTTGCACTCCGCCAGCCGTTTCAACATCTCCTTGTCCTCAACGACCACAAACCGCCACGGATTGCCCCGCTTGGAAGAAGGCGCCATCAGCGCAGCCCTCAAAATCAATTCCGTTTCTTCGGGAGTCAGCAGTTGTTCGGTAAACTGCCGTATGCTCCGCCTTTGTTTAATTAATGCTGCAAAATTGTTCATGTATTTAGAAGTTTGAAATTAGGAGTTAGAAGTTAGGCAATCCCTAACAGGGTTTCAAACCCTGTTAGGGATTTAGAAATCAGGAGTTAGAACTGATGCGATGTACGCGATGCCCCGAAGGGGCAAGAGATTTCAGCCCCACATGCAGCGCAGCGGAATGTGGGGTTATGGGGATGGTAGCGGTAAGGGAGTTCTGAAAAAACGACCGAATATATATATTGCATTGTAAACCATCGTTTGCAGATTGTATCCGTTTGTTGTTTATATCGTTCTTTCAGAACTCCCTTGCCGATGTCGTTCTTATAACCCCACATTTCGCTTCGCTGCATGTGGGGCTGAAATCTTTTGCCCCGCAGGGGCATCAGCACGGAATTTCTGTGCAACATCAGGAGGCGGCTATGCCGACATCCTGCCATGCGCCGCCGACCAGCTCGCGGACAGAGCGGAAGCCGGCTTCCCGCAGCAGAGCTAAGGCTTCCGCCCGTCCGTCGTTGACAAGGTGGGGGATATGGCAGTCGGAACTGACCAGCACCGGAATGTTCATCTCCCGCAGAAGCGGGTAAAATTGTATGCGGGGATACGTCTGCCGCTTCGGCAGCATATTCTTGGTATTGATTTCCACCATCAGCCCCTTTTCGGCAACGAGCGCAAGGCTGTCGGCAAACGCTTTCCGATACCAGCCGGCATCGAAGGAAAAGCCGTGACAGAGCTGCCCGTTCATGCAGACCTTGTCAATATGCCCGACAACGTCAAAACCACCCGCCTCCACCATCCGCTGCACGGAACTGTAATAGCGTTCGACCAGTCGGCGGACGTTGCCCCCGAAATACTCCTCTACGGCACGGTCGAAGCCCGTAAAGCCGCCGTCTATGCAAACCATATTGCTTTCCGTCAGCACATCCGAAAGCGGAAGAAAATGAACGGAACCGATGCGATAGTCCAGCGGCAACTCCTGAAAATAAGGAATGGACGGGTTGTACGCCCCGTCCAGATAGTCAATCTCCAGCCCGGCATAAACCTCCAGCCGATGCCCGTACTTCCCCTTCAGCCTCTCCGTCTCCGCCAGATATTCCGGCATGTCCGACTTCGACATGTTCCAGAACGTCTCAAAAGGCAGCGGCGAATGAGACGAAAAGCCATACGCCCTGAAACCATTTGACAGCGCAAACCGAAGGAACTCTTCCGGCGCGCCCCTGCCGTCGCAAAAGGTAGAATGGCTGTGATAATTGCTTAACAGCCGGCGGTTGAAAGGAAAATGATTCATAAAAGGGAGCATGTGTATGAGATTTCAAAAGAAGTAAAACCTTTTTTGTCACAGATACCTTCTTTTCCGGCGGAAGAGGTCGGGGAGAAGGGTGAATTCTTTTTTGAACATGATGCCTACACCCTGCGTGGTGCGGGATTGTTTGAGGTATCGGTACATATCGTTGGAGTGGCTGTAGGTTTTGAGGCGTATGCCACCGGCGGGAGTGAGTTTGTATTCGAGGTCAAATTCGCCGACAAATACGTTGCGCTGGAGGGTATAGTTGTTGCGGTAGCCGACGTTGCCGTTAAAAATCAGGCGGCTGTCAAACAGCTGGCTGGAGAGGAGCATCTCCATTTCGCTGTCGTCTGTTCTGTCGTAGGAGGAGCGGATATTGGTGCCGATTTGCACCTTGTCCGTGAGGGCGTTCAGGAGTCCGGACAGCTGGGAGGAGATGGCGGAGGAAGCTGCCGCACTGAAATCGCTTGAGCGGTATTCGGCGGTGGAATAGGCAGGAGTGTAGAATTTGTTGAGTACGAGGAGATAGACGATTTGGCGTGCCATCATGTCTTTGGTGTCGATGAGGCTTCGCACCTGCCGCTCTATTTCGGCGTTGGAGCCGGGCAGTTCGATGTCAAACGTGATGGTGGGGTTTTGCAGTTGCCCGTCAAGGAGAAGTAAGCAGTTAACGGGGATATTGGTGCGGTCGGCTTCGTTCAGGAGTCCCTGGTCGAGGTCGCCGATGTTGGCGGTGAGGCTGTAGGCGGCGTTTACATTCATAATCGCCCGATAGGGGTCGCCCTGAAAGGTGATGGTGCCACCTTCGCGTATTTTGAAATCTTTGCGAATGACTTGCTGCCAGCTGAAGTTGTAATTTCCCGCCAGAATGTTTACACCGCCGTAGATGCGCAGGTCGGAACGGTTGCCGTATTTCACTTGAAGGCTTCCGGCGGTGTTTCCCTTGATACGGTCGCCCGCCGTGCGATCCATGATGAGTTCAACGGTGGCATCGGGAGTAATGTCCAGCTGAAAGTTCATGCGTATCTCGGTGCCGCTGTCTTCCCGCGGGGGTTGCTTTGTTTCGCTTGCCGGGGCAGGCAGTGGGGCGGCAAGCGGCAGGTTGCTTTTATTTATAAAGGTGATGAAATTGTAATCGGTAGCGGCTGAGTTCTCCATAAAGTCAAACCCGACAGATGTATTGGGGCGGCTGCGCATGTTAATGTTAAAGTCTACCGCCTTTGCATTTCCCTTGATGGAGACGGTGCCGCTGCCGAAGACGATGCCGTATATCATGGGGCTGTCCTTTTCCGTCTGCTCGTACACTAACATGTTGTCAGTGAGGATGTCGGCTTGGAAATTATAATCGCCAAAGTAGGTATGGTTGAAAGTGAAATCCGCTTTGGAGACGTTGCCGAACTTGTCGTGCACGCTTGCCTCTTTCAGGTAAATGCGGGTCGTATCCAAATGGACGGAGTCGGAGAAAGTATAGTAAGTGTTAAGCTGTTCAACGCCTATCCCACCGTCTTTCACAAAGGCATCGCCCACTACCGACAGGTTTTTGAAAGGCCCGAACAAGTGCACGGGACCGGAGGCTTGCCCGCGCACATCTTTCAGCACATCATCCAGGAAAATGTGAAGGAAAGATATATCAAGGTCATTGGCATTGAAATGAAGGGAAAGCCCTTCACGGGGTTTCACGGGGAAGATATACCCGTTTACATTCGTCCAAACCGTATCGTTTTTGTAGATGCTTCCCCTGAGGAGAATACCTTTTTGGATGTCGTCCCATTCGCTGTAGAGGTTGAGCCGTCCGAGAGGAGTGCGGGCGTAGGAGAAGTCCTTTACTTCGAGGTCGGTGCTTACGATGCGGTTTTTGTAGAGATCGTTGAAGATGAGCGTGCCGGTTGCCTCGCCGCCGAATTGGAGGTAGGGAGAGTTCAGAATGTCGAAGATGTAACGGAGTTCAATTTGCTTGAGGTCGAGGAAGAGGACATCGGCAGCTCGGCGGGAGGCGATGCCGTCAAGGTGCAGGTATTGCTCGCCGTGTTCGATGGCGAATTTGTCGATTTCAATCTTCTCGTCGCGGAGGGTAATGGCGGCAGGGAAGATGTGCCAGAGTGAGTCGCTGATGAAGAAGGTGCTTTCTTCTACGGATATGTCCGTGCGCAGGCTTGTTTTGCCCTTTCCGACAGGTTCTCTTGTGAAAAGAGCGGAGGCGGAGAGGGCGGCTTTGGATAGTTGCTCCTTGTTGTTCGACCAGTTGACAAGCGTTTCGATGCGGTCGCCTTCGGCATCGGCTTGCAGGCTGAATCGGTTGCGCAAGGGGCTTTTTTCATTGCAATGGACGACTTGGGCTTGCAGGGTGGCTTTGCCGTCGGGCGTTTCGCAGGCAAGGTGACCGGATTCCATCAGCGACTCCCCCATTTTGAACTTGGGCAGCCACGCTTCGAGGCGGAAACGGTTGAAGCGGTTGTTGTATTGTCCGCTTATCCTTGCCGGATGAAGGATGGTGACGGGAAGTTTCAGCATATCCGACAGGGCTTCCGTGTTGTTGATTGTCAGCAGGAGGGAGAAGTCGTTTTCCTTGATTTTATCCCGCTCCTTGCTGGTGATGCCGGTGAGGGAAGGCAGGAAGTTCGCAAAAGTGTTTGCCAGAGCGGAGGTAATAGTGGTAAAGGAGTAGTTGCCGGACACTTCGCCGTTCATGATGTCGGAAGCGACGGTCAGCCTGCGGCTCTCTTCCTTTCCGCCGGCAGCCACTTCAAAGCGTTCGAGGAAAAAGCGGTTGGAGGCAGTCAGAAACAAGAGGCTGTCCAGCCGGATACTGCCTTCCAGATTGTCGATGGTGTTGCCCGTGAAATCGGCATTCAGCGAAAAGGAAAGGTCGGGAGAGTCGTAGGCATCCGTCAGGTTGAGGCGGTCGGGACGGAAGTGACTCATGCCAGCGGTAAAGTTGAACACCGAGTACTGCCCCTGATTGCGAAACATACCGTCCATGCGCAACTCGCCGTTCGGGTCGTTGACGTGAATCATGCCGTTGAAACCGTCTTGCCGGAAATCGCCGGAGAGGAGGATGTTTTTATAGGCATAGCCCTTGTATTCCGCTTCCTCTATTTCCCCTTTTATGTTGCCGGAGAGGCTTTTGCCGCCAACGGGACGGGAGGCATCAAGGGTGACGTGAAAGGCTGTGCTTCCGAAAGGGCTGCCTTCGCCCAGAAGTATGCCCATTCGCAGTTCGGTGGCAGAGGCTCTTCCTTTAATATAAAGACCGATGTTCTCCTCCTTGTTGCTGCCGATGATGATGTCGGTTTTCAGGGAACCGGCGGCAGAGTCAAATGTGCCGAAAGCCACCAGATTGTCGAAGAAGCCGGCTATTTCACCCGTGAAAAGCACCGTCCCCGCACGGGTGGCAAAGGCGGGGAGGGCAATCGGCGCACCGCTGAAATCCTCTGTCAGACGAGACATGCCTTCGGGTGTAACCGAAAGATGGTTTACCTGTCCGAAAAGGTAAGTCTCTTCAGCGTTGGCAAGGTTTCTCAATTCCATGCGCCCGTTGAACTGCAAGTGGTTGCCCTGCCGTATTATCAGCTGGTGGAGGTTGATGTCATTGATGGAACCGTCTGCGTTGGCGGACAGTTCCAATACGTCCGTATAGTTTTTGAAGACGGGCAGAAAGGCGGACAAGTCCTTCGGGCAGATATGCGAGGGAGCGATGTCAAGCACGACAGGAGCTTTTTTCAGGAAAGAAGTCAAGTCTTCTGCGGCAGAAAAGTCTGCGGTGATACGGTCAATCTTCAAATCGCTGCGGGGCAGACGTACTTCAAACTTCCTGACACAGGCACTGTCGCGGTTGCCGGACACATTCATCGTCAGCCTTTCGAGCGAAAAGCCGGAGGCTTCGTTCAGGCTCAGCTTCTTCACGTGTGCGTTCAGGCTGTCCTTGTCTAATGCCTTTACGGCGATGTCGGCGATGACGTTGCGAACGTCGATATGGTTGGCATTGAATTTTCCGGCTGTCTGGCTTTCGCTTTCCACGTCATACAGGATATGTCCCCTTCGTAATAAAACGGAGTTAAAACGCAAATCAACCGCTGTCGCCTTTTTCACGCTGTCCTTGCCGGCAAAGGCATCAAGTACAAATTGCAGGTTCAGCGCATCCTTCGGATGTTTTCGGCTGAGATTGAGGGTGAAACTGAACAGGCGCACAGATGTGAACACAAACTTCCCGCGCAGAAGCGGCAACAGTTCAAAGCCGACAGCAACATATCCTGCTTTCAACAACGTCTTCCCCGATTGGTCGTCCAGCGAAACACCTTCAAGCGTCAGGCGGTTGAGCCAGCGTATGTCCGTGCGCTCGATCCGCACCGGCACACCAAGCCGATCGGACAACTCGTCGATGACAGTCTGATTGATTGTACGCTGAACAGAGGGAATGCTCACCAAGGCGACCGGCAACAGATAGAGTATCCCGAACAGGACAAGCAAGGTAACGATTATGTATTTAAGTCCTCTGATATGCTGACAGTCTAAGTGCTATGATTTTACCTGCAAAACTACTATTATTATTGCAATCCTTCGGGCTTTTGGGAAATTATGCCGGTACTTGCCTGTTTAATGTGTCTTTTGTTCCGTTAGTTTCACTATATTAAATATTTATTCGATAAGCCTCTCCTTAAAAATACCCTATTTGTGGTATTTCCCGCATAGTTGCACGCCCATACTTTTGTGTTGTTTAATACTAATAAAAATGAAGGGATATATACATATCGGTTTTGGAGCAGGTGCCACGTTTGACGGCAGAGGTTGCAAGGGTATAACTTGCCGAATGTATATGTGCATAAATAAAAAGATACGCTTCTGTTGATGTTTGATTCATAATATTTAGAGTGAAAAGGAATTATAAGGAGCGACGGCAGACGTGATTTATAGTTCCTTTTTTTTATTGTAATCATTGAAGTAAAAAAAGAATCATGGCAAAATTATTCCGATTTCTGAAAGTGCGCGCTTCTTTCCGCTATGGAATTTATGCGGCGTTGTTGTTTACGGTGCTCCTTCCGCATCCGGTGCTTGCCCAGAAGGGCAATACGCGGATTGAAGGGCGGGTGGTAGATGAAAGGAACGGCGAACCGGTTGCCGGTGCGAATGTATTCCTTGTGAATGAAAAAACAGGAGCTGTGGCAGGCGAAGACGGGGCTTTTACGATAAACCCCAAGTCGCTTCCGGCAACTGTTTCAGTCAGCTATTTAGGGTATCGGACGTTGGAGGTAGCCGTTTATGAATATACGGAGCCGCTTATCGTTTACCTGCGGGAGGATTTGAGTTTGCTGAATGAGGTGGTCGTCATCGGCTACGGCACGCAGAAGCGGAAAGAGCTGACCGGCTCGGTGGCTTCCGTTTCCCAATCCTTGCTGTCACAGATAACGCCCTCGTTTGATAATCTGTTGGGAGGAGCTGTGTCGGGGGTCAATGTAACCCAAAGTTCGGGACAGCCGGGCGCAACTTCCAGCATCCGCATTCGTGGGGGTAATTCCATCACGGGGGGTAATGAGCCGCTCTATGTGATTGACGGCTTTATCCTTTATAATGACAACAGCTCCACACGTACCGGTGCCGGCAGTTTCGACGGGGGACTAAATCCGCTGTCAAGCATCAATCCCGCCGATATAGAATCTATCGAAGTGTTGAAAGATGTGTCCGCCACGGCTATCTACGGTTCGCGCGGAGCCAATGGCGTGATACTTATCAGCACGAAGAAAGGGAAAAAGGGGAGCAACGGCATAAGCTATCAAACCTCGCTCGGCTGGTCGCAGGTAAGCAAAAAGTTAGACTTGCTGGATGCCAATCAGTGGGCTGACCTCTATTCGGAAATTACCGGCAAGACCATCAGCGCATCGGGCGAAAGCTCCGACTGGCAGGATGCCGCCTTGCAAACCGGCTCTACCCAAACCCATCAACTCTCCGTCAGTGGCGGGGACGAGCGGACAAGATACCTCCTGTCGGGCAATTACACCGGTCAGGATGGCGTTATCCGTAACACGGATTTCAACCGCTATTCCGGTCGCCTCAACTTAGACCGTGACGTATTCAAGAACTTCAATGTAGGAACGAACCTTATCCTCAGCCAATCCGTTCAACACGGTCTGACGAACTTGGCTTCCCACTACTCCACCGGACGTATATCCGGTACGTTTGACTATGCCGTGCGCCTCCCGCCCGTTGTGCCGATTTATGCGAAGGACGGCGATTTTAATTACAACAATCCATACGTGGATCAGAATTACCTGTATAACGGTCTCGCCGTCAATCCCATTTCCGACTTGGTCAATACGAAAGCCGAAACAAAGAACAACTCGGTTGTCGGCAGCTTTTATGCCAAATACACCATCATTCCGTCATTGACAGCCAAACTGAACTCCGGTGTAAACATCAGCAATACGGCGCAAAACTTCTACGCACCGTCCACCTCAGCCGCCGGACAGTCCACAAGCGGATACGGATCTGTCGGCAGCAAGACGTTCACCTCTTGGCAGCATGAATTGACGCTGAACTATACCAAGCGCATCAATGCCGACCATTTCATAGACGTTCTCGCCGGCTATACCACGCAGAAGACTATCGCAGAGTTTGCCACATCATCGTCCAGCAATTACGCCAACGAATCGCTCGGCTCCCACAATCTGGCAGGCGGCTCAACGCTTATCACCCCCACATCGGGCGGCTACGAATCGGTCTTAAACTCCTTCTTGGGCAGGGTCAATTACTCGCTTTTCGACCGGTATAACGTCACGGCTACCATCCGTGCAGACGGCTCTTCCCGCTTTGCGGCAGACCATCGCTGGGGCTATTTCCCTTCCCTGGGTTTGTCTTGGAACGTCAATCAGGAGCCTTTTTTCAAGAGTAACGTCGTCAGCGGTTTGAAGCTGAGATTGAGCGGCGGTACCGCCGGTAATCAGGAAATCGGGGACTATCGCTATGAAGCGGTATATGCCCCCAAAAACTATTCCTTTGGCGGCAATCTGGTAACGGCTTACATAAGGAGCAACCGCGAAAACTCCAACCTGAAATGGGAAACAACCGTTCAGTTCAACGCAGGGATTGACTTGGGTCTGTGGAAAGACCGCCTGACTGCTTCTGTGGACGTTTACAGCAAAGAGACTTCGGATTTGCTGGTTGAAATACCTTTGGAAATCACCAGCGGCTTCAAAACCATGTTGAAGAATGCCGGTAGCGTTTCCAACAAAGGCGTTGAGTTTGAGCTAAACGGAATTATTGCAGACACAAAAAGTTTCCGTTGGACAGCCGCCGCCAACATTGCCAAGAACAGCAACGAAGTGACCAGCTTGGGCGGCTCATTGCCATACTTCACCCCCGTTTTCGACAAGAACAACGGCTTGGTGTCTTTACAACCCCTCGTTGACCCGCTGATTGTGAAAAAGGGCGAACCCTTAGGCTCTTTCTACGGTTATGTTTTCGACGGCGTAGTACAGCGCGGCGAAGAAGCCTCTGCGCCGAAACCGAGTTGGGAAAAAGGAAACGTGCAAGCCGGCGACCCCAAATACAAGAATACGGACGGCGACAAGGATAACACAATAACCGAAAGCGACAAGGTAGTGCTCGGAAGTGCACAGCCTGACTTCACCTACGGCTTTTCAAGTGCCCTGACCTATAAGAATCTGGACTTTTCGGTCTCCTTCCAAGGCAGTCAAGGCAACCAGCTCTACAACGGGCTTCGGCACAATCTGGAAACAACTACCTCGCAGTACAACGCCTCCGCTGTCATCGCCGACCGATGGACAGACAAAAACCCTTCAACCACCATCCCGCGAGCCGTTGATGCCTCGTTTGTCAGTCTGGACAGCCGCTTTGTTGAAGACGCTTCCTATCTGCGTTTGAAGAATATAACGGTCGGCTATGCCCTTCCCGTGAAAATCAACAAACTGCCGAATGCCAAGATACGTTTGTTCGTTTCGGCTCAAAACCTGTTCACCCTCACCCCTTATAAAGGATACGACCCCGAAGCTTCCCGCTACGGCGGCGACGAAACCAACAGCCTCTATCAGGGCATTGATTTGGGAGCCTACCCTGCCGCAAGAAGTTTCCTGTTCGGCTTGAACCTTTCTCTTTAACTGATGTTACGCCGATGCCCTGAAAGGGCAAGAGATTTCAGCCCCACATGTAGCGAAGCGAAATGTGGGGTCAATGAAAGAACGACCGGATATTTAGTATGCTGCATTTTATATCGTTCTTTCAGCACTTTCCTGACGGGTGTCGGTCGTAACCTCACATTCCCCCACATTCCCCCACATTTCGCTTCGCTTCATGTGGGGCTGAAATCTCCCGTCCCTTTGGGACGACCACGCACTACTAACTGCTTACTACTAACTTCTATATTCTAACTTCTAACTACTTAAAAGAGTATGAAAAAGATACTATCCCTTTTCGTTTCTGTCCTCGTTCTTGCTTCATGCAACGACTTGGAGCTTACCCCGCTGGGCAGTCTGACGGGCAGCAATTTCCCGCTGACGGACAATGATGCGGTTGCCGCAGTGAACGGTGTCTATACCGCCAATTCCGAGTTGAGTTCTTCGTGGACGTATATCGGCGATGCCGCTTCCGATGCCACGCAGTTCGGCGAAGCCGTCACCGGCGACGGCGAAGCATCCCTCGCACTGTTGCAGTACGGACCGAGCAACGAAGTAGTCGCATACGTCTGGGACGTCCTCTTCCAAGGCATTACGACTGCCAACGCCGCCATAAATAATATTTCCGCTTCGGAAAATATTTCTGAACCCTTGAAAACAAGGCTGGTCAATGAAGCCAAGTTTTTGAGAGGCTTGTATTATTTCTATGCCGTGCAGGCTTGGGGAGACGTTCCACTGATATTAAATTCCAACGAGGGAATCGGTGCGTCCCGCACGGACGTGGACAAAGTTTACGCGCAAATCGTCCAAGACCTCACCGATGCCACCAACCTGCCCGAGGCTTCGACCTTTTCGGGAACCGACAAGGGCAGGGCAAGCAAAGGCGCCGCCTACACCCTGCTGGCAAAGGTAAACCTCACTTGGGGACAAACGCTGGGCGGCGATAACGCCAAATTCAATGCTGCCGTAAAAGCCGCCGAGCAAGTGACGGGCTACGAACTGGAAGAAGATTTTAACGCCAACTGGAGCAGCAGCAAGCGGAACGGGAAGGAAAACATCTTCTCCGCCCATCACGTGCTTTCTCAGTTCGCTCTCGCCGACGGCGGAAACCACTGGACGCACTGTGCCTTTGCCACTACATTTGACGATAAGACCCCGCACGTTGCCATCGCCGACATCTCCTTTTACAACAGCTTTGACGACCGCGACCAGCGCAAAAAAGGCAGCTACGCCAAGAAATACACCGAGTTGAGCGCACAAAAAGTAAGCACCTTTGCCGGCACGCAGCAGGAATGGGAAACCAAAGAGTTCACCCTCCCCCGCTACCGCAAAGCCATTGACGTGGAAAACATAGAAACCACCAACAACAACCGCGACCTCGACCGTACTATTCTTCGCTACGCCGACCTTCTTCTTCTCAAAGCGGAAGCCATCAACGAAAGAGACCATGCCCCCAATGCCGCAGCGTATGACGCTATCAACACCGTGCGCCGCAGAGCCTTCAACAAGGAAGCCAGCCCCGCAGCATTTGACCTGAAAGCCGGCTTAACCTACGAACAATTCAGAGATGCCGTAAGGGAAGAACGAGGCTTTGAATTTGTCTATGAACAGCAACGATGGTTCGACTTGGCACGCTGGCGCATCCTCGTGAAAGCAAGTCAGGACGCCGGCAAAAACGCAAAAAGCGGCGACAAAAGCGGCTCCCCCGCCAAAGCAAAGAACGCGGAATTGAAGCATTACCGCTTCCCTATCCCTCAATCCGAGCGAAACAAGAACCCCAAAGGACTTTGGCAAAACTGGGGCTATGACGGCTCAACCGTAAGCGACAATCCCTATCAAGGATTTGAATAATCAATCAATGTTACGCAAGTTTTGAAAATGGTTTCCGGCGGAAAGCTTCTGCCCACCGACGGAGGCTTTCCGTCCACCGACGAAGACTTTCTGCCCACTGACGGAATCTTTCCGTCCACTGACGGAAACCCTTCGCCCACCGACGGAAGCTCTTCGCCCATCGGCGGAGACCTTCCGCCCACCGACGGAGGCTTTCCGTCCACCGACGGAGACCTTCCGTCCAACAGCGGAAGCCTACCGTCCATCCATTAATGAATTGATAATTAAATAGAAAGATAAACAGTAATATGAGTACAACAAGCCAGCAGGATTTCGACACCCTGCGCATCCATGCCGGATACAACCCGCAGGAACATAACAATTCCATTCAAGTGCCCATCTATCAGACCACCGCGTTTGATTTGCAATCGCCGGAAAGAGCGGTACGCCTTTCCAAGTTTGAAGAAATCGGCTTTGTGTACAGCCGCGTGAACAATCCGACTGTGGCAGCCCTCGAAGCGCGTGTCGCCGCTTTGGACGGCGGTGTGGCGGCGGTTGCCGTAGC
>LBCX01000058.1 GCA_001657575.1 Bacteroidales bacterium Barb4 | reverse complement strand
ACGCTAAATATCCTTCATTAGCAATGCCAAAAGCTGAACACAAAGGCGGACGGGGCTGTTTCGCCTTCGCCTATTCCTCATGGCATCCTTCGGGCAGGGATGTGGCGTTTTCGGTTAATGAAACGCGGCAGAGCTTCCATCAGAATGACAGGAACAGGGTGGAAGTGCTTGATTTGCAGTCCGACGTGCTGATTTATGATGTGGAGAAGCATGAAGCGGTAAACACGAACAGGTTGTTTTCCAAGGAGGCTTTTGAAACATTCCCCACCTTTTCGCCGGATGGGCAGATGCTTTATTTCTGTTCTGTCGCCGCCCGCGATATGCCGAAGAATTTTAAGGAAATAAGATACAGCCTATGCGCCGTTTCGTTTGACCCGGAAACGCGGAGCTTCGGGTCGCGGACGGATACTTTGTATAATGCGGAGACGCAGGGGAAGAGCGTCACTTTTTCCCGTGTGTCGCCCGACGGCAAGCACCTGCTTTACATACACCTTGTCGGACTATGGCAACTTTCCCGTTTGGCATACGGAGGCGGATTTGTACATGATTGATTTGTCCACTGGCGAACATCATCCGCTGGAGCAGGCAAACAGTGCGGGGGCAACGGACAGCTACCATTCGTGGAGCAGCAACAGCCGCTGGATCGTGTTCGGCAGCCGCCGCACGGACGGGCTTTACACCCGTCCCTATATCGCTTACATTGACACGACGGGCAATTCCGCCAAACCTTTCCTCCTTCCCAAAAAGACACGGAGTTTTACGCCCGCTTTATGAAATCCTATAATATCCCCGAATTTATCACAGGCAAAGTACGCTGGCAAGGGCGGAAAATCGGGCTGACGGCAAAAGAAGAGAAGGGGATTGATGTGGGGCGGCTGATTATCCGCTGATGTTAAATTAAGAAAAATACTGCGTTATTTCGTTTCTATTACTTATTCATCCTGTTTTCCTTTGCCCGTCTATTTTTTTTACGGACTTTCGCGCCGCCCAAATAAAAGCATCACCATAGTTCTTTCGGTTCGGGCTGTGATGATAACAAAACAAACGGGGATGCCGAAAACCATATAGAGTAGGCACAAATAATACATTGTTTAGCATGAAAAAAGTCTTTTTCTTATCGTTGCATTGTTGATTGTAACAAACGCAGATGCGCAAGTGTCGTTTAGTGCCAAAGTTGCCGGCGGACAGCCCGGTTACATCGGAGATGTTGATGAAACTGTCAGCGACAAGAATTACGATTCAAAATTCAAAGCAGGTTTTAAGATCGGAGCAGGTGTGGATTATGCCCTTTTTGACAACTTCAGTTTACAATCGGGCTTGTTCTTTTCACAAAAGGGAGCGAAGTATGAAGGAGAAGAAAGTGAAGGAGGCGGGGCTCCTGTCGTGACCACAACCGGTACCTATAATCCTTTGTATTTGGAGATTCCTGTATTGGCTGCGTATAAGTTTCGGGTGACTGATCATGTGAAACTGTCGGTCAGTGCCGGTCCGTATTTGGCTTACGGTTTAGGAGGAAAAGCTAAAATTGAAGAAGCCTACGATATAATAAAAGGAACTGTGGATGCTAACCTTTTCTCCAAAACGGAAATAAAGGGTGAAAAAATAAGCAATACTCCATTTAATCGCTTTGATGCTGGTTTGGCATTCGGAGCAGGGGCTGAAATCGGTAAAATCCTTGTTTCATTGAATTACGATTTAGGCTTGTCTAACATCTATACAAACAAGAACAACGATGAAGATGATAACAAGAAGTATTCCCTCAAAAACAGTGGTCTCTGGTTGGGAGTAGGATACAAGTTCTAGAACCGGTTGCTTTTTTGCTGTTACAATAGAGGCGCAATATTTTGTGCCTCTATTTGTTTTACACGAGCAAATCTAAGGTAAAGAATGCCTGCCTCCCGATGATTATGTAGAAAAAGTTACCTTATTTTACGCGGCAAACGTAAGCGTTGATATATGGAGGAGAAAACAGAGAAGGTGGAGGACGGGCAAATCAGTGTGTTGGGTGCCCGTGTGCACAACCTGAAGAATATAGATGTGAGCATTCCGCGCAACAAGCTGACGGTGGTTACCGGCATGAGCGGCAGCGGCAAGTCGTCGCTGGCTTTTGACACTATCTTTGCGGAAGGGCAGCGGCGATACATTGAGACGTTCTCGGCGTATGCCCGCAATTTTCTCGGCAATATGGAGCGTCCCGATGTGGACAAGATTACGGGTTTAAGCCCTGTCATTTCCATCGAGCAGAAAACGACCAACCGCAATCCCCGTTCCACCGTAGGCACGACAACGGAGGTGTACGATTTCCTCCGTCTCCTTTATGCCCGTGCAGGAGAAGCGTATTCCTACCTGAACGGCGAGAAGATGGTGAAATACACCGAAGAGAAAATCCTGCAACTGATATTGGATGAATACGGGGGGAAGAAAATTCACCTGCTGGCTCCGCTGGTGCGCAACCGCAAGGGGCATTACAAGGAACTGTTTGAGCAGGTGCGCAAAAAGGGCTACCTCACGGTGCGGGTGGATGGCGAGCTGACGGAACTGCGGCACGGCATGAAGCTCGACCGCTACAAGATGCACAGCATTGAAGTCGTTATCGACAAGCTGCAAGTCTCCGCTGCCGATGAACGCCGCTTGAAGAAAAGCCTTGCGGTTGCCATGAAGCAGGGCGACGGTCTGGTGATGATTGCCGATGCTGCTTCCGGCGAAGTCCGCCATTACAGCCGCCGCCTGATGGATCCCCTGACGGGTCTTTCGTACAGCGAGCCGGCTCCGCACAACTTCTCCTTTAATTCCCCCCAAGGAGCCTGTCCCAAATGCAAAGGCTTGGGGCATGTGAACCTGCTGGACATGGGCAAGATTGTGCCCGATCCTTCCCTCAGCATCTACAGCGGGGGTATTTCCGCTTTGGGAAAATACAAGGACAGTCTTATTTTTCGCACCATTGATGCCTTGTGTGTCAAACACGGCGTAACCCTCAAAACTCCCATAAAGGATATTCCCGAAGAAGCCCTTGATGAGATTATGAACGGGACAAACGAGCATTTGCATATCAAAAATGCGCTCGGCACAAGCGACTATTTTCATTCCTACGAGGGCGTTGCCAAATACATCCTCATGCAGCAGGAGGGCGAAGCCTCCGCCTCGGCACAGAAATGGGCAGAACAGTTTATCACCATGAACGTCTGCCCCGAATGCCGCGGGCAGCGGCTGAACAAGGAAGCCCTTCATTACCGCATTGCCGGCAAGAACATCGCTGAACTTTCCGTCATGGACATTTCCGCCCTCTGCGAATGGCTGGAAGGTGCGGAAAAGAAGATGGACAGCAAGCAGCAGCAGATAGCTGTGGAGATTATGAAAGAGATACGCTCGCGCCTGCACTTCCTGCTGGACGTGGGATTGGATTACCTCTCCCTCAACCGTGCTTCGGCTTCTCTGTCGGGGGGTGAAAGTCAGCGCATCCGGCTGGCTACGCAAATCGGCAGTCAGCTGGTGAACGTCCTTTATATATTGGATGAACCCAGCATCGGGCTACATCAGCGGGACAATATGCGGCTGATTAAATCGCTCAAGCAGTTGCGCGACACGGGCAATTCGGTAATTGTCGTAGAGCATGACATGGAGATGATGCTCAACGCCGACTACGTCGTGGATATGGGCCCGAAGGCGGGACGTTTGGGCGGCGAAGTGGTCTTTGCCGGTACGCCCGCCGAACTGCTGAAAGCCGACACGCTCACCTCCGCCTACCTCAACGGACGGCAGCAGATAGCCGTCCCCGCCGTCCGCCGCAAGGGAAACGGGCTTTTCCTCACCCTCAAAGGCGCATCGGGCAACAACCTCAAAAACGTTGATGTCTCCTTCCCCCTCGGCACGCTTGTCTGCGTATCCGGCGTATCCGGCAGCGGCAAATCCTCCCTCGTCAACCGCACCCTCCAGCCCATCCTCAGCCACCGCTTCTACCGTTCCATCGAAACGCCCCTGCCCTACACCGCCATCGAGGGCGACGAGCATATCGACAAAATCATCAACGTCGATCAATCCCCCATCGGGCGTACTCCGCGCAGCAATCCCGCTACCTACACGGGTGTATTCGCCGACATCCGCAGCCTCTTTGTCGAACTCCCCGAATCCAAAATACGCGGATACAAGCCGGGACGTTTCTCCTTCAACGTCTCCGGCGGACGCTGCGAAACCTGCAAGGGCAACGGCTACAAAACCATCGAGATGAACTTCCTGCCCGACGTGCTCGTTCCCTGCGAAGACTGCCAAGGCAAACGCTACAACCGCGAAACCCTCGAAGTCCGCTTTCGCGGAAAGTCCATCGCCGACGTGCTGAACATGACCATCAACATGGCGGTTGAGTTTTTCGACCATATTCCCCACATCCTTTCCAAGATAAAGGTGTTGCAGGACGTAGGTCTCGGCTATATCAAACTGGGACAACCCTCCACCACCCTCTCCGGCGGCGAAAGTCAGCGCGTCAAGCTGGCGACCGAATTAGCCAAGCGCGACACGGGCAAAACCCTCTACGTGCTGGACGAACCTACCACCGGTCTCCACTTTGAAGACATCCGCGTTCTTTTGGACGTACTCAACCGCTTGGTGGACAAAGGCAACACCATCATCGTCATCGAACACAACCTTGACGTCATCAAAAGTGCCGACTACCTCATTGATATGGGACTCGAAGGCGGACGGCGCGGCGGACAGCTGCTCTTTGCCGGCACTCCGGAAGAGCTTGCCGCCGCCGGCACAGGTTTCACCGCTCCTTTCCTGAAAGAGGCTCTTTCTGCGCTTTAAACCATGTGGGTCGCATTAGCCTTCCTTTCCGCCTTCCTTCTCGGATGTTACGAGGTCAATAAAAAGGTGTCGCTGACGGGGAACGCCGTTATTCCGGTCTTGTTTTTCAATACGCTGGCAAGCAGCCTGCTTTTAGTGCCGTTCGTACTGCTGTCTTTCTATACGACGGTGTTGGACGGGACAGCGGTCTATGTGCCCCGCGCTTCTTTGGAGGAACACGTGGCGGTCTTTATAAAGGCGGTCATTGTGTTGTCCTCGTGGATGTCCGGCTACTTCGGCATCAAGCATTTGCCGCTGACTATTACGGGGCCTGTGAAAGCGACACAGCCGGTGCTGACGCTTACCGGCGCGATGCTTGTTTTTGGCGAAAGGCTGAACCTGTTTCAATGGACGGGGGTGCTGCTGGCGATAGCCTCGTTCTACCTCCTTTCCGCTTCCGGCAGGAAGGAAGGGATACGCTTCGGGCATAACAAATGGATATTCTTTACCGTCCTGTCGGTGGTCACGGGGGCACTGAGCGGGCTGTATGACAAGCACCTGATGCGGACGATGGACGTGATGACGGTGCAGGTATGGTTTAATGTCTGGCAATGCGCAATGATGCTGCCCGTCCTCCTTTTCCTGTGGTATCCGCGGCGGGGGAAAAGCACGCCGTTTGTGTGGCGATGGAATATCATCTTCGTTTCCGTTTTCCTCGTTGTTGCCGACTGGATATACTTCTACGCACTGACCGACCCCAATTCCATGATAGCCATCGTCTCCATGATCCGCCGCAGCAATGTGCTGGTGACCTTTGCGGCAGGTGCCCTCTTTTTCCGCGAGAAAAACCTGAAAAGCAAGATGATTGACCTGCTGCTGGTCATCGCCGGCATGATATTCATCTGCATCGGCACGCGCTAATGATTTTGTATTACTTTTGCACCCTGACTCCTCCATAAAAAGCAGACAATCAGATGAAACGAATACCCCTTATCCTTCTCCTTTGCGCATTGTTTTCAGTAGGCAGAGCGCAGGACATGACAGCCCTCTTTACAACGATGCCCGACCATTTGGCTCCTCAATTGGAAACTGCCTGGCGGAAAGACCTTGCGGACTTGTACCTTTCGGGAAAGGAAGCCCGCCTGCAAAACACGATGAACGGCTTTTCTACTCTCCACAAACTGACTCCCGACTACCTCCTGCTCCAAACAACGGAGCGCAGCACGATAGAGCTGAAACTCCTTCCCTTGGTAAATAACACGCACATCCTCTGCCTGATAACGACTGTAAACGCTCCGATACCCGACAGCCGCGTGTCCTTCTTCTCTACCGACTGGGAACCGCTGGATGCCGCCGACCTCTTCACCCCCGTATCCGCCGATTGGTTTATCAAAGAAAACACTGATTATCCGGAAGCCCTTTCCCGCCTTGACATGGACTTAATCCGATACCAACTGCATCCGGACACGGCGACACTCACTGCTACATTTACTACGCCTCTGTATCTGAGCAAAGAGGAACAGGAAAAGGTTGCGCCGTATATTAAAGAGGGGAAGGTTTATGGGTGGAAGAGGTATAGGTTTGAGTGAGTGCCTGATACTTTATACTTCTTCTTGGTAATAGATTTTGTAAAACTTGCGTCCGTTCTCATCAATGCCTTGCTCAATTAAATCCCGATTACCATGTACATATATATGAAAATCTTTATCGATAATTATATTACACATTTCCTTTGATACATATCTATAAACCTGTGGAGGTTGAAAATTTGGGACAATGTTACGTAAAGCCTCAAGATGTATAGGATTAATTTGTTGTATTTCTTTGATTTTAATTCCAACGGCTTTTTCTTTTCCATTATAATAATTATCAAATCTCAATTTGTCAATTCCCAATAAAGATGAATATTGTTTCCACATTTTTTCGGGAGACATTTCAATTATTTGTTGGATTTTGCCAAATCCAATTACAGATTTTAATGGAGATGACGCATAAATAATCACATAGTCTCCAATTTCCACATGAGGTTTAACCTTACGTAATTCAATCCTCTTTTCTTTCCGTATGATTTTTTTTGCAAATTCAGGTTTGACCGATATAAATAGGTTTTTTTTATAATTACTTATTTTCTCCATTTCTTAATTGATATATTTGATTAAAAATATCTATTCCCACTTTTACAGGAGACGTAAATGTATTCTCTTTTTGACCATTAGCAATAAATATATGTCGGATTTGAACTAATTTTATTGGTTTATGGAATATTTCAGTATTGCTAAAACGCAAAGCCCTGATATCTTTTTCTGCATCTTTTTTACACAAATCATCAATATTTTTCCACTCATAAATGCCATAATGTTTATTTTTTTGAAATAGTTTTTTTGGTTTATCTGTCATTACTTCGTCTAAATAGGATGATGCTATAATGGCATTACTACGTTTCACCATTTTATCTGTACTTGCATACCAAAGTATTCGAGCCGGAGCAATTTCCGTTATCGGCTTCGCATTTCTATAGTATACGTTTTCTATATTCCATATTTTATCGGGTATTGCCCCGAATAATGTTTCCCTTGAGATATATGTATCAAACAATTGTCCTGCCCAATATGGTTTTATTGGAATGATATAGCAGGGTATATCTAAATCTGAAAATTTCAAAGGGAAATATTTGTGTTCAAGATTTAAAAGATTTTTTTGTTTTTCACCTTTATCTACAATCTGTAATGTTTCAATCATAGAATTATCCAAAAAATCATAGTTTAATTTTGAAAACTGAGAACTTTCAATTACTTTATTAAATACATATTTTATCCATGTCCCTGATTTGTCTTCAAAGCCCATCTTTACCAATACCAATTTTTGATTTGCCGAAAAATAAATTTCTTTAATCATTATTTGAGATAATCCATTGATAATCGCCTTATTTATAAAATCTGAGACAAGTTGCATAAATAAAGTTTGTTTTTGATCTGTATCTACTAACCGCATAAAAGAGACTATCAATTCGCTATTTACATATTCATATGCAAAGAAAGCAATAGCATCATTATTTTGTTTAATTACTTTAATCTTTGATGTATTAATTTTTGATGCTTCTGTATAAACAATACTATAGAACGAACTCTTTTTTTCTGAATTAGATTTTGATAGAAATGTGTCAATATAAGTATTTAATTCAGCATTAGAAACTTTTGCGATAGAATGAAATGTAACTCCCTTTAACCTTGACGGATAATATTCTTCCTTGTTTAGCAATTGATCTATTTCAAGAATAAATTCCTGTGGAGAAAAAATTTGAATTTCATGTTGTTTTTCAATCGTATCCTTTTTTTCTAATATTCCTTTGTCCAAAGTAATAAAATATGGAACATCTGATACTATTGCAGAAGCTAATTGTATTCTATCTGATTTATCATTATCTGTATTTCTTGTTATAATTGTATTTAGTGAATCCGATACTTTTTTCTTTTCTTCAATATTGAATCGAACTTCTTCAAAATTTACTAAAAAGCGTCTTGTCCTTTCGGCTCTTTCATTATCTTTATCTCTTGCTATCTCATTAAATAATTCAGGGGAATAAAAATAATCAACTTCTTCTGTTAGCCAGTCTGCAAGAAGAGGACGAGGATCTTGAGAAATGTCTTGCTTTATATCATTATCTCTTAGTTTTATTATGATATTTACATCTAAAAGAGCCTTTATTTTTAAGGATGATTCATTTGCTATACTAAATAAATCAGGTCTATTAAAATCATACCACCATTTGTATAAATAATGTTCTTCAATACTTCTGCTTCGCTTTTTCCCCTTACTCACAAAACCATATCTTTGCCAAAGTGCTGTTGCATTTAAATAATCTACTCTGCAACTAAGAGAAACACCGGTAAATGTAGTTTGATATTTTTCCCTTAGTGCATCAAGTAGTTTTGTTGTAACGCCCTTCCCTCTAAATTCATCTTTAACACACAGATGGACAATACTAAGTCTTGATAAACGATTAACCGCACGAAACATCAAGTAACCAATCAATTCTGTTTTATCATGTGCGATGATAATGAACTTTTTCTGAGCATGGTCTATAAAACCTCCATCAGGCATAAAACCTAACGTTGATGAATGTTTTTTACCAAGACTTATTACATCTTGAAAGAAACAGTGATGCTGATTGATATACTCTATTTGTAGATTACTTGTCATTTGGATGTTTTACTATTTCTATCTCTTCTTCTGTCAGTCCATACAGTTCATACACCATCCTATCTATCTCCTTATCAGTTGTATCAATTTGCTCGGCAAAGATATTACATCCCGATTTGTAATCATTAAAATACTCTTCCCATTCCTCTTGCTGTTTGAGAGACAGGGAGATTTTCTGTTTTTTCAATTCGGCAAGAAATTGTTTGAAATCCAGCTTATCGAACTGCTCCAATGCTCCGGTTATTTTTATCCCGTTGAAGTTGTTGGATAAACTTTTCAGGAAACGTTGGCGTTTGGCTTGCAGTTCGGCGTTGAGGGAAAGCATACGGTCGGCAAGTTCTGACAAGAGGGCATGTTCCCTTGTTGCATCCGGTACAGGTATCTTTCCGAAATAGTTCCATATCAACTGATAGCCGTTTTGTATCTGGGTACAGTATTTCGTAATTAACCACCAGCCCATTTTGGAATTGAGGATAGCAAGCAAAGCTTTGTTTTCCGTAGGAATAATCCACATGGAATCATTGCAAAACAATCCTTTTTCATCATATATAAAGCAGGGCTTTACTTGAAATTTCTGATACATGATTTTGGGTTTGGCAAATTGTTCCCAATATCCGATACTGTCTTGTGTTTCAAACCATTTATTATTGGTCTTTTTCCTCGCTCCTTTTTCTCCGGTTTGTGTCAGGCGGTCATATCCGAAACTTAATAAATGGTGCTTTACAGCGGGATATTGCTCAATATCTATTTTTAAACTTGGAAGTGCGGCAATCAGATAAAAGTCTTCATCACCACAACCGAACGGCTTTATGTCGCGTCCCCGCAGTACGGGTCGTATGATTTCTATTGATTTTGGGTCTTGCTCTATCAGTTCTTTCCGCTTCCGCCCGTCAATCAGAAATGCTTCCGTTAATCCTGTTTTTATCCCATAGAAAGCTTGTCCTTGCACAAACTCTTCGAGCGTTGGATTTTCTTTTTGCAACCGTTCAAGCAAGCATTTTTCTTTTTGAGAAGAAATAACCCACGCTTCCTCGCTAAATTGCTGTGTTGAAAAAGTCTCTTCCGTTTGCTGTACATTCATATTAAAATCGGAGTCGTCAATAGCTTTCAGCACGGAAACAGAGAAGTCTGCACTTGGCTCAGTATTTCTTGCTGTGAAAATACACGGGTAAGTGGTCGCATCTTCAAAAATCTGAATATCTCCAAAGTCAATCAGTTTTACCATTTCCTTTGACAGAAAATACTCGCGCAAGGCTTTCCCGTAACCGGCTTGCATCCATTTGTTGGGCATAATGAAGGAAATGAAGCCCGCCGGTTTGAGCAGTTGAAAGCCCCTTTCCACAAATACGCAATAAATATCGCCCCGCTTGTCGAACGTTTGATAACGCTGTGTTTCCAAGGCTTCCGACATCTTTCGTATATGTTCCAAACGTACATACGGCGGATTCCCCATCACCACATCAAACCCGCCCCTCTCAAATACATGCGGAAACTCCTTTTGCCAATCGAAGGCTTTATCGCCTGCTACTGTGGGATCGGAGATAAGGGAATTGCCGCATTTGATGTTGTTGTTCAGGGAATTGAGTTTGCGGTTGGGCTTGGCTGTGCGCAGCCACAGAGCAAGTTTGGCTATCTCCACACTTTCCTCGTTAATGTCCACGCCATACAGGTTGTTTTCCAGAATAGCGTTTTCAATACTGGAAAACGGGAGGCTGTGACCCGATATTTTTGATGTCATTTCATCAATCAGCCGATGTTCGTTCATCAGGAAGTCGAGCGTGGCATTCAGAAAAGCACCGCTGCCGCAAGCCGGGTCGCAAATAGTCAGCGAAAGCAGCCATTCCCGATAAGTATCCAATTTCGCAGTCAGTTTTTTCCCGACGGTCACGCTCCGTTTTTTATCCGCAAAATAGTCCGCTTCGTTTATTTGCAGTTCCGCCTTTTTGTCGGCGCACAGTTTGCCAAGCGTATTTTCGACAATGTAAGTGGTGATATAACGGGGCGTATAGAAAACGCCGTCCCTTTTGCGTTTGGACTTCTCCGGCGGCACTTCCCCGTCGGGAAGCGGGGAGAGCGAGCGGGTGATTTCCTCTATTTCCGTCAGGCTGTGTTCAAAGATATGACCTAAAATGTTCACATCCACTTCGCTGCCAAAATCGTACCTGCTCAACAGCAACGCATGTTTGCGAAGCACCTCGTCCGATATGATTACATTGTCAAGCACCTCGTCCGGTTTGAACAAGCCGCCGTTGTAGGCGAAAATATCGTATTTCTTCCTCCTAAGTCCCTCATTCATATAGCCGAAATACTTCTTCACCCGTTCGTACAGCGGTCTGTATTCGTCCAGCTCTATCAGCTGTTCCCATTGGGTGATGATTTCCGATATGGAATTGGGCGGGAGTAAATTCCGGTCTTCCGCAAAGAAAATAAAGAGCAGGCGGTCTAACAGCTTCTGCGACTTTTGGAACAGAGTCAGTTTGTCAATCGCCTGATTGTTACTTATTAAATCGGCGTAAAGAGCCTGTTTGAACGCCGAATAATCTTTATAAAGCTGTTTGGTAATTTGGTCTTCGTTGTTGATTGATTCCGTTTTCAACGTCTTCGGCAAGTCCTTTTCAATATTGGAATATGCCAGACACAGCCACAGGACGGCAAACTCGTCCGGCGACAACGTAAAGAGATTAAACTCAATGAAATCTATGGCGTTATCAATGTAGAAACGCAGCTTTTCAAAGTTGGAAGTAATGACATAAACAGCCTTTCGGTGATGGTTTTTATAGTTGAAAGCCTGCTTCTCAACGGTTTTCAGGTCAAACGTTTTCCGGTCTTTCAGCTCTATGACGCCGACGGTTTCGCCGTTAATCAGTATGGCACCGTCGGCTTTCTCCGCATTGTTTTCGTTCTTTTTCTCCGTTATCAGATTGTAGTCGGGAGCCGGAAAAAGCGTGTATCCGAGCACATTCACAAAAAGTTCCCGCAGGAAACCTTCCTGAAATTGTTCTTCCTTGCCATTGCGGATATTCTCCTGTATTTTAGGATTATGGAAACAGGCGGCATACGATTTATAGGCTTCCTGAATCTTCTCTTTCTCTGACGAAAGATGTTTTTTAATGACCGCTTGTTGAAAAATGCTCATGTTCCCCGAATTTTATTTCGGGTTCAAATGTAGGGAATATTTGAGGACAATAAGAACAGCGGTTTGAACAGGCGAGGCAAACGCATTTGATTGGAAAAGCCCTGTTTTTTTGAGAAAAAAGCTAAACTATTGGGATTTTCGCTAAACTATTTGAATAGCGGCTAAACCTTTTGAACCGTTGCCAAACCTTTGAATCGTCGCGAAATTTGCGGTTTTCACATTGTCTTTTCTTTTTTATTTAACAAAAGTTCGATATAAGAGGCAACCGTAACTATAAGAATATTGCGCACATTCCAAAGGAATGCAAGATTTCAGCCCCACATGCAGTGAAGCTGTTCCCGCGCCTTCTTTTCTCCAAATGCTGCTGTAAATTTATGGGTTACTTCCTTAATTTTAACAAGGGGACAAACATACGAGGATACTTCCGCATCATCTGCATTTATTGCCCTACTTTCTCAATACAATCCAAGGTGACATACCAGAGGTAGCCGCTGACGTCGGCGTAACCCATTTGGCGTATCAAGTCCATGTAGTCCTTTACCTGAGCGTGATAGCGGCTATCCGTATGCTCCCCGAATTTATAGTCCACCACAATCGCCTTGCCCTCCGACAGCATGACGCGGTCGGGACGGCGGGACTTGCCTTTGCCACAAAGGATTTCCACCTCGTTCAGCACACGGGTCGGGGTGTTGTACCACGCACGGACTTCGGGTTTGTCCAGCAATACGTCCAGCTGAGCTGTCAGAGCCTCTGCCTCTTCGCGGCTGATGATGCCGGCATGGCGATAGCTGTTCACCGATGCCGGAAGGTCGGCTTTGGTGCGGATACG
>LBCX01000319.1 GCA_001657575.1 Bacteroidales bacterium Barb4 | reverse complement strand
CAGTGACTATGGTGCCTCGATCACTGGGGAGGTTCTTCATGCCGACGCGGGATTTCATGTCGCCGGAATGGTGTTCCATTGAAGGAGTGTCGAGATGATTGGCGGCAAAGATCCCGTGTGCGAAAACGTGTTCGAACTTTGCAATTCCCAAAGCCACGAGGATTTTCGCGGCTTGGCTTATGCTTTCTACTGCGAGCGATGCCACCACGTTGGCGTGCCGCGAAGACTTCGCTGGTATTTGGCAAATCGTCCAAGCAGCCCTTATCTCTGCATCTCTAGCGCCAAAACTCAGAAGGCACCCAATTGATGAATTTAGGTAGTCCGGGCTGTCATAGGGCCGTTTTGAACTGCTCCAGCGGTCCAGCTTGGACATCGAGCTCGTGGCCAACAAAAGGAGGTTTCTATGAAGAGAATAGATCCCTTGCCGGCTGGCATAGCCACCGCCATCACACTTTCCGTTCTGAATACTGTTTGCGCGGCTGCGGTCGCCATTTGGCCGGACGGCGTGATGACATTCTTCAACTCGTTCGCTCACGGCCTCGACCTGGCGCCGCTGAAATCGACACAGCCCTTCAGTCTCTACTTGTTTGTATTTGGTTTGGCCGGCTTGGCGCTGGTTGGCTTTACTTTGGGTGCAGTCTTCGCCTTTACGTATAATTCGGCAACCAGACAATGATCTATGCTTCAGTAGAAAGGAGAGTCGGCCCCTATCCGAGCGATCACGCAGCGTGCGACTGCACATAAATTGCGACCTATGAAGATCGCGGCAATCACCGCACAACACGGAGAACCGTCGAATGGCAAACTACGAACACGCGCGTCATCAAACAGGGGGCGGTGGCGGCTTCTGGACCTCGCGTAGCGGTTTTATTCTGTGGGCATTTCTGGCTATGGGAGGAGCACTGCTCTTCACCGAGCACAGGGCGCATGTCTTGGGAATTCTGCCTTTCCTGTTTCTTCTCGCCTGCCCACTGCTTCACATGTTCGGGCACGGGGACCACAGTGGACATAGACAACACAGCGATCAAGACAACTCTGGCGCTCAAGAGGCGACCGAAAATCAAGTGGACACGGAAAGAGGAAAGTTATGAACGAGCCCATGTCCGCCTATGGGTTGTGGAGCCTGGTCCTCATCAACTCAATAGTGTTCATCATGTTTGCATACACGTTCTTCAAACCGAAAACCGCCCGCGACTGGCGCTCGTTCGGTGCGTTCAGCGCCTTCCTTGTGGCACTGTTTACAGAGATGTACGGATTTCCGCTGACCATTTATTTCATGTCAGGCTGGTTGCAGAGCCGATACCCGACCGTGGATTGGCTTTCTCACGATGCCGGACATTTGCTCGAGATGATTTTCGGCTGGAAAGCAAACCCACATTTCGGGCCCTTCCATGTTCTTAGCTTTGTCTTCATTGCGGGTGGATTCATGCTGATTTCGAATGCTTGGTACGTTCTGTATAGAGCACAGCGCGAAAAGTCGCTCGCCACCACCGGTACCTATTCCTATGTCCGGCATCCCCAGTATGTAGGCTTTATCATGGTTATGTTTGGCTTTCTTCTGCAGTGGCCAACAATTCTGACACTGCTCATGTTTCCCGTCCTCGTGTGGATGTATATTCGATTGGCACACCAAGAAGAGCGTGAGGCTTTGACCGAATATGGTGATGTGTATCGAAAGTACACCGCTCGGGTTCCCGGCTTTTTTCCCCGCATCTCGAGACTAATGGGGGCTCCGACCTGAGCTGAGCATCGATCGTTATTGAAAACAATCAGTTCATAGGTGGGGTCGTGATATGAAGAGTTCTCATCAAGAATCCGGCGGAGCGCCGATCCAACATAGGAGCAGACTCAGTCTCGTTGCGTTCCTGCTCAATCACGGCGCCCCGCTCATCCTTTCGAGCCTGCTCTTGTATGTTCTGTGGTGGGGACATTCACCGGAGCTACCGGACGTTGACGCCGCGATGAGGCACGTATCCTGGGTCGGTGTCATTGCATTGCTTTACGTAGCTTGGCAGGCGAGATCCGTTCTTGCCCAGCCGCGCGGTGGCGCCATGCACACCATGATCGAGATCCTGTTCTCCCTGCTCCCCCTTTTCGTCGTAATTTACGCGTTCGTCGATTGGATGCGGGGGACCAACGCACTATCAATATTTGAGGTGATTGTGATGGTGCAGGCCACATTGGCAACGCTGATTGATGTTGTCATCTTCAGCTGGTTCTCAGTCAGTTTGACGCGTCTTTCGGCACATACGATCGACATACAGTGACTAAATGGCGGACCTTGGGAACGTGCGAGACGTGATGACAAATAGCTCCATAATGTGGGGCATGGGGCTCAGCGGGCGGTTTGTAACACTTCTCTCCGTGCTGATTGCAGCCGTGCTCATCAACTCCATCTTCTTCAGTCTATTTCTCGAGACTCGATCGCCGGAATTGACATGAGATCGAGCGAATTCCCTCCGCCGCACCCCGCGCCGCCAGATTGGCTCCGTGCTATTACGACATATATGGCTGTGATAATGGTTGCGAATCTCATCTGGGAGATTTTGCAACTTCCACTCTACACCATCTGGACGATCGGGACGGCACGCGAAATAGCTTTTGCCGTTGTTCATTGCACTTTTGGCGATGCGTTGATTGCTCTCGCCGCGCTCATCATCGCCCTCATCTTTGCTGGCACAAAGAACTGGCCGGGCGAAAGGTACAATTCTGTCCTTGTTCTTACCCTCTGCTTGGGTGTCGGCTATACGATTTTCAGCGAGTGGCTCAATATTGTAGTTAGGGAAAGCTGGGCATATTCTTCTCTCATGCCCGTGGTTCCTATAATTGGGACCGGAGTATCTCCACTTATGCAATGGATCGTGATCCCTACAATTGCCTTGACCGCCGCCAGAAAAGTCGCAGTC
>LBCX01000318.1 GCA_001657575.1 Bacteroidales bacterium Barb4 | reverse complement strand
GAGCATCTTATGACCTATTCAAAATTGTCCGCCGCGAAATCGCATAACGACCCTAATGATCATCTGATTATTTCCCAAGCCATTACGGAACGGATTACACTGATTAGTACGGATCGTGAATTCAGGCATTACACGAAGCAGAAATTGAACTTTATCTTCAGCAATTGAAATAAACCCCTAACAGGGTTCCAAACCCTGTTAGGGGTATTCGTTAATCATTAATCGTTAAAAACATGTGTGGTATAACTGCTATCTTCAATATTCGCGGAAATAGAGAATGCTTCCGCCAACAAGCCTTAACCATGAGCAAGCGCATCCGCCATCGCGGACCGGACTGGAGCGGCATCTATGCCGGCAAAAGTGCCGTACTTGCCCACGAACGCCTTTCCATCGTTGACCCCGCATCAGGCGGGCAACCGCTCAAAAGCAAGGACGGCAAACTGATACTGACCGTAAACGGCGAAATATACAACCACCGTGCCCTCCGGGAAGAGTTGAAGGACGACTACGAGTTTCTGACCGGTTCGGACTGCGAAGTCATTCTCGCCCTCTACCGCAAGAAAGGCGTTGCCTGCATCGAAGATCTGAACGGCATATTTGCCTTTGCCCTCTACGACGAAGAAAAGGATGTTTATCTGATAGCCCGTGACCCGATTGGCGTTATCCCCCTCTATATCGGACACGACAAGGACGGGCACACCCTCGTTTCCTCCGAACTTAAAGGTCTGGAAGGCTTTGCCACAGACTACGAGCCGTTCCTGCCCGGTCATTACTATTACAGCGAAGACAGCCAGCCGACCAAATGGTACGCCCGCGACTGGACGGACTATGAAAACGTGAAGAACAACCCTGCCGATGTGCAGGAATTGCATGATGCACTGGAAGCCTCCGTTGTCCGACAGCTGATGAGCGACGTGCCCTATGGCGTACTGCTCTCCGGCGGATTAGACTCGTCCGTCATCTCCGCCATTGCCAAGCTGTACGCCGGCAAGCGCATCGAAACGGACGGCGCCTCCGAAGCATGGTGGCCTCAACTCCATTCCTTTGCCATCGGTCTGGAAGGCTCGCCCGACCTCACGGCGGCAAAGAAAGCTGCCGACTATATCGGCACCGTCCACCACGAACTCCATTACACCATTCAGGAAGGACTTGATGCCCTTCGCGATGTGATACACAGCATCGAAACCTACGATGTGACCACTGTCCGCGCCTCCACACCCATGTATCTGCTTGCCCGTTTCATCAAAAGCATGGGCATAAAGATGGTGCTGAGCGGCGAAGGGGCTGATGAGATATTCGGCGGTTACCTCTACTTCCACAAAGCTCCCGATGCGAAAGCCTTTCACGAGGAAACCGTCCGCAAGATTGGCAAGCTCTATCTCTACGACTGCCTGCGTGCCAACAAGAGCCTCAGTGCATGGGGTGTGGAAGGGCGCGTACCCTTTCTCGACAAAGAGTTTCTTGATGTAGCCATGCGCCTCAACCCGCAAGCCAAGATGGCACCGGGCAAGGTCATTGAAAAGAAAATCATCCGCGAAGCCTTTGCCTCTCTTCTCCCCGATGAAATCGTATGGCGGCAAAAGGAGCAGTTCTCCGATGGCGTAGGCTACAACTGGATTGACACGCTCCGCCAAACGACTTCCGAACAGGTATCCGACGAACAAATGGCTGCCGCCGCTTCCCGCTTCCCCATCAATCCCCCGCAAAACAAGGAAGAATACTACTACCGCACCATCTTCGAGGAACATTTCCCGAGCGAATACGCTGCCCGCAGCGTCCCCTCTATTCCGAGCGTAGCCTGCTCTACTGCCGAAGCCTTAGCTTGGGATAAAGCTTTCGCCGGCATGAACGAGCCGAGCGGGCGGGCGATTAAGGATGTGCATGAGGCGCCGGTTGCATAGCATAAAAAACTCCTGAAAACGTTTGCTTTCAGGAGTTTTCTTTTTCTTTTCTTTCAGTCAGTGCGGCTGAAGGGACTCGAACCCCCACGCCGTGAAGCACCAGATCCTAAGTCTGGCGTGGCTACCAATTACACCACAGCCGCGTAATTCGCGGGCGAAGGTAAATGTTTTTCAATAATCCGAAAGCGTTTATTTGACTTTCTTCTTATTCACAGATTCAAGTGCTAAATAGGGTCGTTTTTTTTTTCACCGGTAAACAGTAAAAAACAGGTGCGCTGCATGTGGGGCTGAAATCTTTTGCCCCTTCGAGGCTTCTGCATAACAGCAGGGGTATAGTCTCTTGCGGTTGTTTATTTATTAGGCACTCTCAAAAGTAGGGGCTCTGAGGTAGGGACTCTGAGGTAGGGGCTCTGATAGCAAATGTTAATTCTATGGTCTCTGTTATTATAATTGTGTTATCGATTTGGATATACTCAATTCCTATACTCGTAATAGCATCCTTAGCAGCAGAAAGCTTATCGTAATCCAAGATGGTTATTCTTACGTCAAGGACCTCCCAGTCCACCTGCCGCCGCGGCGGGAGTACAACTTCATCTACATCTTTTAATTCAATCCTTTGCTGTTGTGCCCAGAATATTACATCAACGTGGTGAGTATAATCTATATCATCTATTTCAGCTTGCTCATTGATTACCGAGAGCGCACCATCCGTGTCGTTATTGCACGAGGCAAACAACACCAAAGAAAACAGGAATAAAATAATCGGTATTGTTAATTTAATATAGTCAATTCATTATTGAGCTTTAAAAACAATAAATTCAAAGACTTTTCAATCATGTGTTCCGCTTTGCTGTAACATTTCCCTTTCCGCTTGAACCTTGCCAAATAATGCCGGATTCTACTGTTGTATCCCTCAACGGTAAATGTCTCCGCTTTAGTTTGCAAATGTTTTTCCGCAGGGATAAATTCCCTGTAACTTTTCCAATAATCAGAACAATAGAATGAAACATCTAATTCTTT
>LBCX01000057.1 GCA_001657575.1 Bacteroidales bacterium Barb4 | reverse complement strand
AGCTTCGGGCGTTATCAAAATCACCGTGCCCGACATGCCCGCCAATGCCGTGCCCGCCGGTTCCCGCATTGGCTATACGACCCTGCAAGAGGAAGTACTCACCCTTACCTATACTTCCCGCAACAACAACATCTATACATTTGCCCTTCCTGCCGGCTGGCAGGTTTCGGGACAGAGCAGCGGTGCGCCGCAAACGGTTACCCTGCGGGATGCCGACAACGTCGCGCTGCTGGAAATAAGCAATGTGGCTACGCGCAATATCGTGAAGAAAATCGGAGAGGTATAAAGAAATTTTACTTTTGCCCGCGAATTTATCCTCTGCCTGCTACTTAAACCTGTAGAAATATTTTTATTAAAAACGGTAACCATATAGTTTACGGTAACGGCAGGGACGGGAAGGAAGACAGAAAAAGCCCCGAAAAAACAGAGGACAAGCCTCCCGTTTTTTCGGGGCATCTGGGGAGCAGCAGTTAATTAATAACCATACCAACCACCCTTAATCTTCTATGGGTTCAATCTTTATTATCTTCTGTATGGGATTCAGCAACATTTTTTATCACGTCTATCATTTGTTCGAGAAATTCGCGCATTTCCTCGGGCGTGAAGGGGGGGGCGTAAGGGCGCACAACGGTTCCGAACGGCTTTATGGGGATATTCATATGGGGATAGCGATCAAAATCTCCGACATTACCTTCTATGACGCTCCAGCAGAGGGGATCCACCAAGTCCATATCGAGCGTATGCTCGCGTTGAAAGTAATGCCAACCGAGTGCATCAAGGTTTTGTTTGGCGTAAGAACGACTGTCATAATCATCTATCTCAATATAGTGCCTCATGCCTGAAGACCATGTATAGTAATTAACAGCATTTCTGACTACAAAATGAGTATTATACCCCTTGCCATACATTATTACCAGGAGATCTCTCACCTCTCCCTCCTTAAAGGATTTGCTTTCTGGATACTTAGGATTATAACCCGCCTGTTCCTCCCCTTGTTGAGGGGACAATATCTCATCATTTTCCTTGTCACATGCCGTGAATAGTACTAACGCAAATAAGGAAAAAATAAATTTCTTCATAACGGTAATATTTAATGTTTAATGTTATTTGTCTTAACGGCGGCAAAGATAATACGAGGCTGTAAAGAAAAAAGAATCAGGCTAAAATATTTAGGCAAAAATGAAGTCTATAGAAGGAAGGTTGATCAACGCCGATGTGAACGGCGCGTACAACTGTAAAGTGGGATACAGTCATCAAAAAATTAGTTGCGCATGAAGGGAAATGCAGTTTTATCAGCCGCTTTATCAGCCGTTTTGTTTGTATTCACAGCCTGTAGCAGCCGTGACAATCCGGTCGACAGATATACGGATAATACTGACGAAAGTCTTGCAATAAGAGAGCGGCAGGCGAGAGCAGTTATGGCAGAGGGAAGAGCAATAACCGAAAGACAGAAAGAAGCACGTGCTTTAAGCGATAAATTTGAAGATCGCTTTAGAAACAAAACTATTCCCGAAGGCGAATACCCGATGAATGTGATTTATCCCGACTATTACGGGGGAGACTGGCCTAATAAGGAAGACGGGAAATGGATAGTGCTTGTAAAAGGAGATACTGCCGTTATCCGAAAATCTATTGCAGGTATAGTCGGCAGTAATAATTTCATAATCAAACCTTGTGAGTATTCATACAGGGAATTGAATGATATTGATGAATATATCACCAAACGTTTAGAGGAAGATAAGAATAAAGCTATCCTTGATAACATGAGTGTATGGGGTGTCACTGTGGAATTAAATAAAGTGGCGGTAGGACTGAAGGACTGTTCCGATAAAAAGGTTTCTGAATTTAAGAAAAATATAACAGATCATCCGGCAGTCAAATTTGAACAAAGAGATGAAATTATAGTAGATGAGGAAAGAAGATAAAATAATTCCTTTTGCCTCTGTTCAGGAATTAGAAATAGCCGTACATTTGCGGGAATAATTTTAATATTTATATACCATGAGTTTGAATACAATTCTCTTACAAGCCGCCGGAGGCAACCAATGGTCGGGCATAGTGATGATGGTGGCGATTATCGGTATCTTCTATTTCTTTATGATCCGCCCCCAGCAGAAAAAGCAGAAAGACATACAGAAAGCCCGCGAGGCATTGAAAGCCGGCGATCAGGTGGTCACGGCAGGCGGCTTATTCGGTAAAATCAGGGAAGTCGGCGATGTGTATATGCTTGTGGAGATAGCCGACGGCATTCGTGTCCGCATAGACAAGATGTCCGTCTTTGCTTCCACGGCGGATGCCGCCGGTAAAAAACCGTAAAACCGATTCGTATGCCGCAGCTTGAGAGCGATAACCTGTTCAAGTCTGTTCGGAGAGAGAGCGAGACTTACCTGCGCAACAGGCGATGGAAAGAAGTCTTGGTCTTTCTCCTTTTTGTGCTTCTTGCCGCCGCGTTCTGGTTTCTGCAAAACCTCCAGCAGAATGCCGAGACGGAAATAGCCGTACCCGTCCGATTCAAAAACGTACCGGCAGAGATTGCTTTTGCCGATACGCTGCCCGAACAGATTATGATCCACGTAAAAGACAAGGGGAGCGTACTCCTTAATTATACGCTTGGGCGCGCCCTGCATCCCCTTGAGATTGATTTGAAAAGTCTTCCCGTCCGGAAAGATGCCTTTATCCTTGAAAATAACGAGATACATGACGAACTGACCAAACTCCTGTCCGTCACCACCGAACTGATTGGCTTTACTCCTCCGCGCATCCGGCTGCGATACAACAAGCGGAAGGAAAAGGAGTTGCCCGTTGTTTTCAACGGCAAAGTGAACCTTGCCCCCGGCTTTCACCCTTCGGGGAAAACGCTTGTCACGCCGGAAACGGTCAAGGTGTATGGCAACCCTTCCCTGCTTGACTCCCTGCAAAGTATAGAAACAGTCTTTACCGAGATAAATAAAACCGACAAAAGCATTACCCGCACGGTGTACCTTCAAAAGATAAAGGGGATCGCCGTCCAACCCTCTGCCGTGACCGTTACCATCCCCGTGGAGGAGTTTACGGACAAAACGCTTGAGATTCCGATTCTGCCGATCGGCGTACCCTCGCGCTATACCGTCCGCTTCTTCCCTCCCACGGTCAAAGTGATATGCAGCATATCCCTGTCCCGCTTCAAAGACCTCAATGAAGGCGACTTTGCCATCCGTATCCCTTTCTCGGAACTGACGGGGAACGCCGCCGGCATCGTCTCCGTCCGACTGTCCGAAGAACCCAAACAGGCGTACTCGGTAAGCCTTTCCCCCGACAAGGTTGAGTTTATCTTGGAACAACAGAACGAACATCCATGATAAAGATTGGAATAACCGGCGGTATCGGCAGCGGCAAAACGACTGTCGCCGCACTGTTTGAAATACTTGGCGTCCCCGTCTTCATCGCCGACGAAGAGAGCAAAAGGCTTGCCGACACTTCGCCCCGCATCCGCCGACAACTGACCGACCTTCTCGGCAGCGACCTCTACCCGACTTCGCAGGGACTTGACCGCCCTCTCCTTGCTTCCCGCATCTTCAGCCGTCCCGACCTCCTCCAAGCCGTCAATGCCATTATCCACCCCGAAGTAAACGCCTGCTTCCTCCGCTGGGCAGACCGTCAGACCTCTACCGTCTGTGCCATCGAAACCGCCATCCTCTTTGAATCCGGCTTCAACCGCACGACAGACATCAGCCTCATGATTTACGCCCCCCTCTCCCTCCGCCTCGAAAGAGCCTGCCGCCGCACAGGATTGTCCGCCGAAGAAATCACCCGCCGCATGAGCCGCCAGCTCTCCGACGAAACCAAAAAAGAATTGTCCGACCACGTCATTCTCAATGATGACTGCCACGCTCTGCTGCCTCAGACGGAGCAATTCCTTGCCGGGCTGAAAGGTATCGGCGAAAAATGGCAGTAAAGATGATTGTTGTAACAAAAAATATCTGCCTTAAATGCCTTCAGGACAAAGCTCGTACACCGCATGTTTGCCGTAATCAGAAATAATCAGGATTATATCAGCTTGCCATTATACCGTTTATCCAAATAAGCAACCAAATCGTCATATTTCCCTGTTTCCTTGATTGCCTCTACAATTTTAAGAGGGTCGGAAAGAATATATTTGGCGGGATTTTTCAGACAGGAAAGCCATGTTTCTTTCATTCCGTGTTTATCAGGCGGATATTTTTTGTCCAATAACTTTTTATTATCTTCGGGAACAATATGAATATGAAAAAAATCATCCGCCTTTAAACATTCCGTGTCTTTATGTGCAATTACCTGCTCTGCCCACAATGTTTGACGCATCAATTGATAAAACGGTTTTATAAAATAAATCGTTTTCCTGAATGAATTTGAAACAGATAAATCTATCAATTGCGTTGAATCTTTTATCAGTTCAGAATATCTACCCAGACGTGTTTCTCCTGACTCTCCGGTTGATTCATCGGTATTACCATAAAGCTCTGTATATTTCCATTCAATAGGGATTAACCATGTTTTGTCGTTTTTTCGTTTACCCATAATCAAGGCATCAATAGAGGTACATTGAATGCCGCGGGTGAGTTTGTCTTGTTCACATTCCTTCAAATGATCGTGGCAGCTGACAACTTCAAAAGAAATAAAAGCCGGATTTTTATCACAGGCTACAGGCAATACATCTGCAAATCCATTATCGGAAATATGATTTAAAACTTTCAACACCGTATTTTTATCCTTCCGAATGAAAAATAAATGATTTAAGCAAGCTACTTGAGATGACAATATATGTCCGGTTATATTTTTTCCTCCCCAACAAGAAATATTTTCATCTTTAAAATAGTTGATAACCTCTTCCGCCTCTTGATTTCCGTTAAACAGATTCTTTTTTTCTGATCCGGATTCAATTATAAATTCTCTTTCTTTTATTTTTCCTTTTTTTATTGTATAATGTCCTCCACCTTTTGCACCGTAAAAGAAACCACTATTGAGTAAATCTGTTTGATGCTTTCTCTGATTTTCTTTATAATTTGATTTCATGTTTGATTTCATGTTTGATTTTTTATTGAATTATTTAATAATAGAGAAGTTTTCTAATAGAGAATAATTAACATATGAATTTTATGAACTTTTCTGCTCTCGCCTATTCCTTCAGCCTGTATATTTTCTGGATAGTTTTGTCGGAGAAGGGAAAGTGTTTGGCTTGAACGCTGTCGGCAAGGGCGTTGACAAAGTCTTTGCAGGGTTCTTTATGCCATCGGGTGTTTGCAGTGATTTCGACTAATTCGCGGGCAAGGATGATCAGAGCATCGCGCAGTTTTTTGTCGGACGTTAAGCGGGAGGAGCGCAGCATGTCGGGATTGACATTGTGACGGTGCAATCGTTCCCGCTCCAAGGCATCTGCGTCTTTTAAAGTCTGCCAGATTTCGGGTCTTCGGGAGGAGGCGTTGGCAACGTCAAGTTTGGAATGGTGTTCAACGGCGGCGAGACATTCCGTCAGGAGGCTTTTGTCAAGGAGATGTTTTTGGACGTATGACTTGCACATTTCCTGCGAGCGGAAGCCATGGTCGGGGTCGTTATGGTCGGCAAGCCGTCCTAAATCGTGTATCATGGAGGCTATCAGGGTGGCGTTCGACACGGCTTTGTCGTGCTTTTGCAGAAAGTTGAGGATATGCGCCCAAAAGAGGGTGCGGGTGATATGCCCGACGCCGTGTATACCGTATATATGGGATTTGTCCTGCCGGAGGAAATCTGTCGGCTGGAGGCAGAGATGCAGCGTTTCATTCATTGATTTGAAGTCGGATAGCAGTTCAATGAAGGTGTCTGTGGGGATATGCTCGGCGATGATTTTTAATTGCTGTTCCATCTGCTTTTGACTGCCGGTTTTTAAGGGATGTTTCTTAAAAGGGTGTTTCTCAGGAGTATTTCGAGCAGGAGGAGAGCGAAGACAAGGATTGCCCAGCTTTTGTATTCTTCCTGCTTTTTGCTGAATTGCTGGACACTGATTTTTGTTTTTTCCATCTGGTCGATTTCCGCATAAATGGCTTTGAGGCTGGCGTTGTCGGTGGCGCGGAAGTATTGCCCGCCTGTGACGGAGGCGATTTGTTTGAGCGTTGCTTCGTCAATTTCCACGGGGACGTTCTGATATTGTATGCCGAAGGCGGTGCGGTAGGGATAGGGTGCAACGCCTTGCGTGCCAACACCGATGGTATAGACGCGGACGCCGAAGGTGCGGGCAATGTCGGCGGCGGTGACGGGGGCTATTTCGCCCATGTTGTTGGAGCCGTCGGTGAGGAGGATGATGACTTTCGATTTCGCCTGACTGTCTTTGATACGGCTGACGGCGTTGGCAAGTCCCAATCCGATGGCTGTACCGTCTTGGATCATACCGCTTTGGATGTCCTTAAAGAGGTTGAGCAATACGGTGTGGTCGGTCGTGAGCGGGCATTGCGTGAAACTTTCGCCGGAGAAGACCACCAATCCGATATTGTCGTTTCCCCGCCCGTTGATGAAGGAGGCGGCGACGTCTTTGGCGGCTTCCAAGCGGTTGGGTTTCAAATCTTCGGCAAGCATACTGCCGGAAATATCGATGGCGAGCATGATGTCGATGCCTTCGGTGGAGGAGTTTTGCCAGTTGTCGGTGGATTGCGGGCGGGCGAGCACCACGACAAGCAGGGCGATGGAAGCCGTGCGCAACGCAAAGGGAACGTGGCGCAGCCAGACTTTCCGTGACGATGCCTGCGGCAGGTCGAAAGCTGCCGAGGAGGATACCTGCAAGGCTGCCTGATTGTTACGCAGTTTATAGATGTACCAGCCGACGAGCGGAATCAGTATCAGCAATAAATACAAGTAGGTGGGATTTGCGAAAACCATGCGTTTATAATGTTAGTTGGATTTTTATTTTCTTGCTTTGCCGTGTATATGGGTGATTGTTAATTTCAGGACTGCTAATTTTTCGTATAACGCAAGGTTATCGTTTACCTTATTCATTACGGTAGAATTGTCTTCGAGGTGATGCAAAAGGATTTTCATTCCCTGCCTCATTTCTTCCAGATTGGTAAGGATTTCTATCCTGCCTCTGAGAACGACGGTACGGTAGCGGTGCGTGCATACGTCCGGTACGTAGCCGTTGTCCTCTATCACGGTGGCGCAAACAGCGGGATTGGCGCGGATGAAGTCAAGCTTCATGCCTTCTTTTCCGCAATGGAAGTACAAAGCATCAGCCTGCTCATTGCAGCCGTAGCTGAGGGTTACGACATACGGCTCATTATTCTTGCAGAGCGAGAGGACGGCATATTTTCCATTTTTTAGTATGCGGGTTATTTCATCCTTGTCGGTGATTTCCCGTTCGGGCTTATTACGCAGGTGATAGTTGTTATTCATGGGAGGAAGAAAGGAGCTGATTATCGGGAGATGATTGTAAAAAGGTTGATTCGGATTGCTTTTTTATGGCTCTCATCATATCCATGCCGTCCAATACGCGGCGTTGCTCTTTCACTGTGTTAGCGAGTATCTTGGCTCTTACCCGCTTGTCCAATCCCTGCTTGATGAGTTCGGAATTGAAATTTTCGATATTGGACAGGATAACGAGTTCGTTAATACTTGCCATGTCGCAGATGTTTTCCCCGTCAAGTGCCTTTTGCGGATTTGCCCTTCTCCACTGTTTCGCGGTGCATCCGAACATGACGATATTCAGCATATCCGCTTCATCGGCATAGATCCATTCCTTTTTGTCCGACAGAGTCAGCCGGGGAATGATGTGTGATTTTATGGCATCGGTATGGACAGCGTAGTTCATCTTGCTGAGTATCCTTTTGACGTTCCATTCCAGATTGTACCGGTTGTTTTCTATTTCTTTGAGGCGTTGGTATTCCTTGACTACATAAAGTTGAAAAACAGGACTAATCCACATGCCGAAATTAAAGGCGATGTCTTTATGGGCGTATGTGCCGCCATATCGTCCGCTCTTTGATATAAAACCTATTGCATTTGTTGTTTCGATCCACTTCTTGGGTGTTAATACAAAGGAATTTAAGCCTGCTTCTTTTTTAAAGGCTTCGAATTCGAGGCCTTTAAAACCGGGGTTGTGTAATTGCTCCCAAACACCGAAAAATTCAACATTATTCCGATTGCGCATCCAATTTTGAATGATAAGGTTTGAGCGTCCGGCATCATCTTTTGCTTTAGCCATATCCGTCAAACAGATGTAATCCTGTTCGTTTATAGAGATTAAGCCTATTTCTATATTTTGAACTAATAGTATATTGCCTTTTGTCATCTTTGTTGTTAATTTTGGTTTTGCATATATCTTCTTAAATCACAATCCCCGTTCTCATTACTTCATCCAAAAATTTAGCCCGATCGGTCTTCCGGCAAATAAGAATGGGTTCGATTCGGCAGTCTATTTGCCGTCCGAGCTTCCAAAGGAAGGGAACGGTATCAAAATATTCTCCGGGAAATTCATCCACAATCAGAGCTACATCAATATCACTGTCTTTATGTTGCGTCCCTTTGCTGTATGAGCCGAACAGAATCGTTTCTTTAATATTAAAATGCCGGCATACCAAATCCTTATATTCTCCTGCCAATTTTATAGCTTCGCTTTTATCCATTGCCGTAAGTCTTCTGTGTTTTTTAATAATTCTTTGCACCTGTTTTTGTTGAGCACATCCGTTAATTCTTTCTTGTAATCAGGATAACGGGATGCAATATTGAGAGGGTTTAAGCTGTCAATTATTCTTAATTGCTCTTCATTTAATTCTTTTATTAACCCGCTTTCTTGTGCAAGTCGGGATAATGAATGGGTATATGGCGGTATTTCACGGATAGCGGAACGGTAGTATCCCTTTAATATTTTCTCAATGGTTTGATGGCACATAAAACCGACATACAAGTATCGTCCTGTTTTTTGCATGGCGAGTGCCGTTTCAAAATCATAATCGGATATTTCAATCCAATATAAAACAGTATCATTCATTTTCTTTCAGCGTTTCCTCCGGTTTGACTGTTTCCTCTTTCTTTGTCTGATTGACGAACAAATAGGCATTTGTCATGCTTAAATCGTTTTCGTCCGGCAGGGGAAGCATCTTGGCAAACTTGACGAAGTCAGACAATTGAAGTATCTGTTGCAGATTTCGGTAAACCGATTCCGCATCCTGTGTCGCTTTGATGTGATCCAATATCTCAACAGAGGTCATTTCCATCGCATTCATTCCGAAACGGTCGGTTATGTACCGGCGGAGAGCATCGGTGACAAGCGTGTAATATTCCTTGTTCAATCCCTGTTGCCACAGCTTCTGCTGCTTTATACCGTCCAGTTCTTTGACGGCTTGGATGTGCGGCGGGAGTTTCGGTGTTTCTTTCTTGGGGATAAGGGATTTACGGTTACGGAGATGCTGCATGGTATAGCCGATGATACATACCAAGAGGCAGAACAGCAACACCCCGAATATATAAGGATAATAATCTGCCAGCACAAGGGGAGGCTTCCATACGTCCTTGATATCGGCAAAATTCTCAGGATGCTCAGTGTCCACCGGCACAGTCGAGACTTTCAAGGCTACCTGATTGGAATAAACGGTGTCCGCCCCATCCGCCACCCTCACGGGGGGAAGCAGATAGAGAGACGGGTCGAACGAAGTAATCAATACATCCTGCTTGATAAGCAAACGGTTGTTATCAATGACGGAGGTATCTTGCGGGGAAAACGCCAATATCTCCACACCCCGCATCAGCGTATCCGCAGGCAGCAACCATTGCACGGAGCGTTCTCTGCCGGTCGTCACCGTTATATGCAACACCGTCTGTTCCCCTATCAATATAGCCTCCGGCTCAATGGAAACATCCGCCAAGGTACGTTGCGCATACGAAGCGGTTGTACTTGCAACAGCCAGAACAAGGAACAATATTCCTTTATATATCAGTTTCATCACAGATTTTTTTTACGAAGCAAAGATAAAAGAAATGTTTTGCCATCGGAAGTGCCTATTCGGTGTTCCGATGTACACATCATGGACAGTCTTAATAATTTGCGTACCGCCTTGCCGGTGTTTTTCCCGCCAAACAGCCATCTTAGAGCTTCCATATCCCTTTTGCGGGTGTACATGAAGCCGTAGTCGGTCGTTCTTTTTGCTTGGTTTGGCGGTTGGTCGAATATGTTTTTCAGAAACAGAAACAATTGCTCTTCCCATTTACTGAAATTTGCACCTGTACAACGAGGCGCAGACAATTTCCGCAGATAGGCTTCGTCATCGTTGTCCAACCTTATAATTTCTGCAATAGCTGCTTCCGGCGTATCAAAATCGTTTACGCAGACAAAGGATTCTTTATTAAAATCCAAGCCTACATCGGGATTTCCCCAATAAACAGGTAGAGAGTTTGCCGCCATAGCTTCCACTATTTTTTCCGTTGTATATCCCGAAAGGCTGCTGTTTTCAAAGGCAATGGAGAATTTGTACTCTTTAATAAACGCCATTTTGTCGGAAACCCTTCCACCTATATTATTCAAGTAGTTTCCGCCGCTGTCCACCGACTTGTATTCGGACAATTTCTTGAAAAACGCCGCTCTAAAAGGGTCTGCCCATCCGGCAGAAGAAAGGAAGTTGCAAAATTTACGGTTCAAAGCCTGTTCGGCATTCGTCGGATAATCGTTTATTTTTCCTATTTCGGGGCTGAACAAGTAATAAGGAGTCCTAAGGTACCGGTCTCCGTATTGAAGATGCGGATGCGCCAGCGCATAATCACAGAGATTGAAATCTGGTACTGTATTTTCACCGGTATAAAATATTTTGATACAGTTATGGTACTTCAAATGCTTATATCCCCCATCCGAGAAAAATAAATAGTCCGGATTGGGGTCAATGCACACATTGTATTCACGGTTGAGAACCTTTATAATGGTCTCTTCCGTCAAATCAAATTTCCTGCCGTAATCTTCAAAAAATATTTTTACCTGCCTCTTCATCAATCTGATTTGAATCAGTTGCGTTTACCGAAAAGCGTCATCAAGGACATTACATAATCATCTTCCGTCCGAATGGACACCGCATCCACGCGGCTCTTCTTAAAAGAATCGTTCATCTCCTTCTGTCTGTGCTCCCACCATCCCCGATAGGCTTCACGCACCCGTGCCGACGAACTGTCTATCCACCGCTCGCCGCCCGTCTCGGCATCCTTTATCTTCATCAGTCCGACGGCAAGCAGTTCCGTCTCACGACGGTCGTACACCTGAATAGCCACCACATCATGCTTGCGGTTGGCAATCGTCAGCGCATCTTTGAAGTTCCCCTTGCCGTCGATAAAGTCCGAAATAAGGAAAGCCGTACACCGCTTTTTGATGGCATTCGTCATATACTTCAACACCTGTCCGATATCCGTCCGCGTATCCGCCGGTCGGAAGTCGATCAATTCCCTGATAATATAAAGAATATGCTTCTTTCCCTTCTGCGGCGGAATAAACTTCTCAATCCTGTCGGAAAAGAAGATAACCCCGATTTTGTCATTATTCTGAATCGCCGAAAAAGCCAACGTAGCGGCAATCTCCGTCATCACCTCCTTCTTCATCACATTGACCGAACCAAACTCACGACTGCCCGACACATCAACCATCAGCATCACCGTCAGCTCCCGTTCCTCTTCAAACACCTTCACATACGGACGAACATACCGCGCCGTCACATTCCAGTCAATATCCCGTATATCATCCCCGTACTGATATTCCCGCACTTCGCTGAACGCCATACCCCGCCCCTTGAAAGCGGAATGATACTGCCCCGCAAAGATATTCCGCGACAATCCCCGCGTCTTTATCTCAATCCGCCGAACTTTCTTCAGTAATTCACTTGTTTCCATCTAACTACTTTGAATACTTAACTTTATATTTATTTTGCGAATGTTTATATTACAACATGAGACATAATTCCTGCATCATTGAGCAAAGGACGATTTTTATTGATAACTGATGTTACGCAGATGCCCCGAAGGGGCAAAAGATTTCAGCCCCACATACAGCGAAGCGGGGTTAACGGTGATACCGATAAGGGAGTCCTCGTATGTTTGCCCCTTTGTTAAAATTAAGGAAGTATCCCATAAATTTGCAGAAGAATTTGGACAAAAGAAGGCACGGGAACAGCAAAAAAGTTCAAGATAACAAACAGGTATATCGTCTTTCAGATCTTGCCCCGTGCCTGTTTCTCTTTCGAGTCCGGATTAGTATCCGGGGAACAGTCATCAAGGTCTGTATCCTGCATATTTCACCGGCAAACATATAAAAAACAGGTTTATGAAACAACCGGCAGGAATTGACATTTCAAAGGACGGGTTTCACGCGTGTCTCAAGGAACAAGCAGATGACGAGCAGGTAAAGATAAAACGCAGCCGTTCGTTCCCCAATGATTATGAAGGCTTCAGGGGCTTTCCGGACTGGTCTCTCAAAGGCCTGCCAAAAGGAATGTCATTGAAGTTTGTATCGGAAGCAACAGGTTGTTATTATGAGGATTTGGCTTGATTTCTGCATGATAACGGGCAGGAAGCATGCATGGCGCCAGCAAACAGGATCAAGCGCCATGCCGGGAGTTTGAATGTAAAAACCGGGACGGACAAGGCGGATGCAGCTCTTATCGCGGACTTCGATTTGGAAAGAAGCATGCCCGCATGGCAGCCGGCAAGTTTAACTTACAGGGAATTACGAGATTTATGTCGTGAACTCTCGTCTGTAAAAAAGGATTTAGTTCGTGCCAAATGTCAGCTGTATGCCATGGAACACTTGCATCACAGGAATGCCAGTGTGACGGCACTCAAGACAGGACAGATTGAGTTTTATGCTCAGGCAGCAGAAGAGATTGAGGCTGAAATCAGGAAACCGGCGGGGGAAGACAGGGAATTAAAGGAAAAGATTGACCGGATAACCAAAGTAAAAGGCTTGGGGTTAATTACCGCAGTGACGGTATTGTGCGAAACAAACGGCTTCCGGCTCTT
>LBCX01000317.1 GCA_001657575.1 Bacteroidales bacterium Barb4 | reverse complement strand
AGACCGCCGTCCAATGACTCGATGGAATAGTGCAGGGCAGAGGCGGAGAAGGGGGCTTCACCTGTGAATTGCAAGCCGTTGCCGGAGAGGGTAGTTTGATTCCAGCGGCGGACGTCAGTCTTTGTGCCCGTTTCTTGCGGACGGTAATAGGGGTGGAACTGTTCATCCGTGGTTTGCCGGTAGTCACCAATGTCGGCGGCGTTGTTGCGATCGGCATAGTTCTCAACGGGACCGCGACCGTAATAGCGGATGTGTTCCATTTCGCAGGGCATTTGCAGCTGCATACCGAAGCGGAACAGGTCGGATACCTTCGCGGACTTATCGGCAGTCATCTTTTGAACAACCTTGACAGCTCCCCCGCTGTTGATGGTGTAGGTAAGGGAAAGGGCGGCAGATACGGCTTCCATGTTGTATTCGGCACGAATGACGACTGTCCCGTCTGCCGCTTTATGTGTGAGGGAGACCAGCTTTAAGCCGGGATTCAGCCATGCGCGCTGCTTGATTTGCAGGCGGGCACCCATATCATTGTCGGTCGGCGCACGCCAGAAGTTCGGGGTCAATTTGCCGCCTTTGTTGAGCATGGCGGTACCGTTTGCATCGTAGCGACTCATAAAGCCATCCTTTCTGTCAAAATCAATGCGGAAGTTCTCTCCTTTTATAATAAGGAAGAAAAGGTCGTTGTCCGATACGGCGGGAGAGGCAAGAGCGATGTTGGACAGGCGCGGATTTGGAATATCTGCCGGCGGGGCTTGGTAGGCACGGACGGTCAGCTGGTTCTTGGCAACCGTATGACCGGCGGGCAGGAGCGTTTCCGCCTTCTTCAACTTGAAAGAGATGTTCAGCAGCAGTTCCTTTTCCTTGTCAATGCCGGCAAGGGAGTAGTCGAGCTTGATGTTCGTCTTTTGTTGCGGAGCAACGGTCAGGTTGCTGACAACGCCGCTCTGTACGGCTTCGCCGTCGGCAAGCAGTACCCATTCGGCATAGCAGGCACTCAGGTCACGGAAATAATGCTCGTTATAGATGCTTACAAGACCGGCGGACATATCAACGGATGTAGCCCAGACGGACTGGTAGATGTGCGCCACTTCGTAGAGGTGGGGATTCGGCTTGCGGTCGGGATTGAAAAGCCCGTCATTGCAGAAGTTGTTGTCGGAGGCATCGTAGGGGTTGAAGTCGCCGCCGTAGCTGAAATAGGCTTTGCCGTCCGCCGTCTTGGAATGCAGGGATTGATCGACAAAGTCCCAAATGAAACCGCCTTGGAAGGCGGGATATTGGCGGATGAGATCCCAATAGTCCTTGAAGCCGCCTTGCGAGTTGCCCATTGCGTGGGCGTATTCGCAGAGGATAAGCGGTTTGGCGGGGTTGCTTCGGGCGTATTCTTCACAGCCTTTGTAGTTCAGGTACATCGGGCAGTAGATGTCGGTGAAGTCGTTCTTCTCAGCCTGCTCGTATTGCACGGCACGCGAGGGGTCTTCCGCTTTAATCCACTTGTAGCAGGCTTCAAAGTTGGTACCGAAACCGGCTTCGTTGCCCAACGACCAGACAACAATAGAGGGATGATTGAAATTGCGCTGCACGTTGCGTTGGTTGCGTTCCAAATGGGCGGCGGCGTAGAGCGGGTTCTTTGCCAGTGTGTTTTCGCCGTTCATGCCGTGCGATTCGACGTTGGCTTCGGCTACGACGTAGATGCCGTATTTGTCGCAGAGGTCATACCAGAAATTGTCGTTTGGATAGTGGCTGGTGCGGACGGCGTTGATGTTGTACTGCTTCATCAGGGTGATGTCCTGAATCATCCGCTCGCGCGTGACGGCATAGCCGCGGTCGGGGTCTATCTCGTGGCGATTGGTGCCTTTGAAGAGTACGGCTTGCCCGTTGACGAGTATTTGCCCGTTCTTCAACTCAATCTTGCGGAAGCCGACGTTGAGGGGGATGGATTCCAACGTCCGACTGCCGTCCTTCAAGGTAACAAGCAGCTTGTAGAGGTTGGGAGTTTCCGCCGTCCATTTCTTGGGGGCACTGACAGATATTGAGGCAATCTGTTTGCCGGAGCCGCTCAGGGTTTGGGCAGCAATTTCGGTACCCCTGTCGTCCAGCAGTTTGATGTTCGCAGTAGCATTTCCATTCAGGTTGAAAGACAGTTTGAGCGTGCCGTCCTTGTATTGCTCATCCAATACGGGAGTTACGCGGATGTCCTGAATATGCTTCGGATGGCGCGTGTACAGGTAGCAGTCGCGAGCAATGCCCGACATGCGGAAGATGTCCTGATCTTCCAGATAAGTGCCGTCACACCAGCGAAACACTTGAAAGGCTATCAGATTCTTTCCCGGATGCAGAAAGCGCGTCAGATTGAACTCGGCTTCCAGACGGCTGTCCTCGCTGTAACCGGCAAACCGCCCGTTTACCCAGACGGAGAGGTTGGACACCGCCGACCCGAAATGAGCAAAGATTTCTTTCCCCGTCCAACCGGCAGGAATGACAATTTCCTTGCGGTAGGAACCGACATGATTATCCTCCATCGGGAAACGGGGCGGATCGTTCTTGAACTGGCTTCGCCACGCATAGCCGATATTCACATATATATTATCACCGTAGCCGTTCATCTCCCATATAGCGGGAACAGACAGTTCATCCCACCCACTGTCGTTATAATTCGGCAGGAAGAAATCAGCCGGACGGGCATCGGCATCTTTCACCCAGTTGAATTTCCACGTGCCGTTGAGCGTCATAAAGTTCGCCGATGCCTCCCTGCATCCCGTCAGGGCAGCCTCTTCCGTTTCGTAGGCAAAGTAAGCCGCGTGCATGGGCGCACGGTTCAACTGATTGACCTGCGGGTTCTGCCATTCCGCCTTTTGAGCAAAGGCTGCCGCCCCCAATAGGAAACAGCAGCCCGCAATTAGTTTTGATGTCATAAGGATGTTGTCAACCATTGATCCATTTCACCCATTTCA
>LBCX01000056.1 GCA_001657575.1 Bacteroidales bacterium Barb4 | reverse complement strand
TAGTTCTGCGGGAACTAGGTATTTAACAGAATCAAAACTGAATTTTAAACAGTTTCTAAATATCCTGTTCGCGAATTGTGAATGCCAATTTTAATTACTGACGTTACACATATTCCGAAAGGACTTCAGTGCAACTTGGGTACTAACCCCTAACAGCAGCTGTTGGTATTTCATATCTAATGCCAATAGGTATCCATATCAGCTGCTAATATGTATTCATATCTAATTGCTGATATGAACCATAACTAATGCTGTTTGCATAACATCAGTAAATTAGTGAACGGGGCTTTTTCGTTGTGAAAATGGTGCAGGCAGAATATCTTCCCGCAACCCAAAATTTATATAGGGATGATAAAATTCGGCAGAAATCGGGGAAAACGAAAAAAAGCGGTCAGGAGTTAGCAGTAAGTAGCAAGTAGTCAGAGGGCATGCAAAATCAGCAGAAAAAAATATCATTTTATTAGGGGAGAATAGAATGAGAATAATAGTTTTGTGAGATTTTTTTCACGTCATAGACAAGGGCATTGCCTTTCCGACCACGATAAAATTAAACCCTATTATATTCAAATGATGGATACGAAAATTCAAGAGCTGACCGACAAGATTTACCATGAAGGCGTAGAAAAAGGGAACGAAGAAGCTGCGCTAATCATTGCCGAAGCACATTCCCGGACGGAATCATTGCTTGCCGAAGCACAGGCGGAAGCCAAGCGTATCGTTGCCGCAGCCGAAAGACAGTCCGCCGAATTGAAGAAAAACACGGAGGCGGAAATTAAACTTTTTGCCACGCAGGCGTTGGAAGCGTTGAAAAGTGCAGTGACTGACCTTGTAAACGGCAAGATTACTTCTGCAAACGTGAAAGCCGCCGTTGCCGACAAGTCTTTCATGCAGAAAGTCATTCTGGAAACGGCACGCGAATGGGTGAAAACCGGCTCGCTGACCATTCAGACGGCGGATGCGCAATCGCTTACCACTTACTTTGAAGGGAATGCCAAAGACATCCTTAACAAGGGTGTACGGATTGAAAAGGTGAACGGCAAGGATGCTTCCTTTGCCTTGGTTCCCGCCGATGGTTCTTACAAGGTAACTTTCGGGGAAGAAGAGTTTATCGCCTTCTTCAAGGAATTTCTGCGCCCCCAACTGATTGAGATGCTTTTCTGATATGGGGCAGTACTATTATTTAATAGCAGGGCTTCCCGATATAGCGTTGGACGACGGGAAAATTCCGTTTCCCATAACGACCTTCCGCACGGAAGCCGAAGGCGCACTGACTCCCAAAGACAAGGCTTACATTGACCTTTTCTTCCTGAAGTTTGACAACAAGAACCTGCTCGGGCAGTTGCGCACTCCCGCAGGCTATGTTCCGGACAGTCGGGGGAGTATTCCCTCCGAAACATTCGCCGAACTTATCGAAGCCATAAAGGGCGAAGCCGAAGACGAAAAGAAGTTTTTGGCTTTGCACAAATATCTACCCGCCTATTTCGCGGAGTTTGTCCGGCTATACCTGTCCGGAATGGAAAAGGAAGCACCGCAAGTCACTATCCCGTGGGAAGACCGTCTGGCAGCCCTTTACTACAGCCGTGCCATGAAGACGGGGAACAAGTTCGTTGCCGAATGGTTTGAACTCAACCTCAATATCAACAACCTGCTCAGTGCCTTTACCGCCCGCAAGTACGGACTGGATAAAGCGGATTATATTGTAGGCGACAACGAAACCGCCCGCCTGTTGCGTACTTCCAATGCTCGTGACTTTGGCTTGGGTGATGCAGTGGAATATCTCCCCGCCGTGCAACGCATTGCGGAAGAAACCGACCTTTTCCTGCGGGAAAAGAAATTAGACCAACTGAAATGGGAATGGCTGGAAGAGCAGACGTTTTTCAAGACATTCGACATTGAAAGTGTATTTGCCTTTCTGCTCCGGCTGGAAATGCTGGAACGTTGGGTGACTCTGGACAAAGCCGCCGGCGAACGGACGTTCCGCGAATTAGTGGGAGCCATGAAGAAAGGCAGCAATAATATATTGAAAGATTTTAAGAGAAATAATAATTGAAGAAATGGCTACAAAAGGGATCGTAAAGGGGATTGTCTCCAACCTTGTGACTGTGGAGGTGGACGGAGCGGTTTCACAGAATGAAATTTGCTATATCTCCGTCGGGGGCGTAAAGCTGATGTCGGAAGTTATCAAAGTGATCGGGAAGAATGCGTATGTGCAGGTGTTTGAAAGTACGCGCGGTATGCGTGTGGGCGATGAAGCCGAGTTTCACGGGCACATGCTTGAGGTGACGCTGGGCCCGGGTATGCTTTCGCGCAATTATGACGGTTTACAGAACGACTTGGACAAGATGGAAGGCATCTTCCTCAAACGCGGCGAATACACATTTCCCTTGCAGAACGAACAGTTGTGGGACTTTGAGCCGATAGCCAAAGCAGGCGACAAGGTTGCCGCAGGCGACTGGCTGGGCAAGGTGGACGAGAACCATCAGCCGCACAAGATTATGGTGCCTTTCGCCTTTGCGGGGACATATACGGTGAAACGTGTTGCCAAAGCAGGGCAATATACCATTAAAGATATTATCGCTGTCCTCACCGATGCGCAGGGTGCGGACGTGGAACTGAACATGATACAGAAATGGCCTGTCAAGAAAGCCATCACCTGCTACAAAGCCAAGCCCCGCCCCTTCAAACTGCTGGAAACCGGTGTCCGCACGATGGACACACTAAATCCTATTGTGGAAGGCGGTACGGGCTTTATCCCCGGCCCTTTCGGTACGGGCAAAACGGTGATGCAGCACGCCATTTCCAAACAGGCGGAGGCTGACATCGTTATTATTGCTGCCTGCGGTGAGCGAGCTAACGAAGTAGTAGAAGTATTTGCCGAGTTTCCTCACTTGGATGACCCGCATACAGGTCGCAAACTGATGGAACGTACAATCATTATCGCCAACACTTCCAACATGCCCGTTGCCGCCCGCGAAGCCTCCGTATATACTGCCATGACGATCGCCGAATACTATCGCGGCATGGGATTGAAAGTATTGCTGATGGCTGACTCCACTTCCCGCTGGGCACAGGCTTTGCGCGAAATGTCCAACCGTCTGGAAGAACTCCCCGGCCCCGATGCTTTCCCTATGGACTTGTCCGCCGTTGTCGCCAACTTCTACGCCCGTGCCGGTTACGTGGAACTGAACAACGGATTGACCGGCTCCGTCACCTTCATCGGCACCGTATCCCCCGCCGGCGGTAACTTGAAAGAACCCGTAACGGAAAACACCAAGAAAGTAGCCCGCTGCTTCTATGCGCTGGAACAAGACCGTGCCGACCGCAAACGCTACCCCGCCATCAATCCGATCGACAGCTACTCCAAGTACCTTGAATACCCCGAATTTCAGGAGTATATCTCCCACCACATCTCCCCCGTATGGATAGACAAGGTGAATGAAATCAAGACCCGCATGTTGCGTGGCAAGGAAATATCGGAACAGATTAACATCTTGGGGGATGACGGTGTACCCGTTGAGTACCACGAAGTATATTGGAAATCGGAACTGATTGACTTTGTCATCCTCCAGCAGGATGCTTTCGACAAAATTGACTCCGTCACTCCGTTAAAACGTCAGGAATACATGCTTGACAAAGTGGCGACTGTCTGCCGCACGGACTTCCGCTTTGACAACTTCAACGAAGTGTCTGATTTCTTCAAGAAGATCATCAACATTCTGAAGCAGATGAACTATTCCGACTTTGAAAGCGACAAGTTTGAGAAATTCAATGCCGAACTGGAAGAGTTAATGGGAGGGCAGACGGCGTAAGGTATAAACTATGCAAGATGACTCTAAGAAAAGTTGGCAAGAGCCGCTGTTGAAATGTTTATTCGATATGGCTAAGGTTGTATTCACGGCATTAGTGGTTGGTGGTTGCGTAATATTGTCTTTCGATGCACCGATAAATCCGGATTTAATATATAAAGAGATAATAGGCATAATTGCAACTGTTATATTTGTGATTGCCGCTTGCTACATAAATAAATAATATTTGATCATGGATGCAGTAGATGTATTATTTACACTCATATTGGTAGTAATAACAAGTTTCTATGTCTTTATGCGCTCGAAGACAGGGCACAGGATGCTCTTTGGAGATGAGGTGCCGAAGAAGGATATGCAAAGTGATGAATCCTATTTTACGGAAGAAGAAAGAGCCTACTTGAAAGAATTGGTAAAGGAAAAACGAACAAAAACAAATTTGTAATGGCAACGAAAGCATTTCAAAAGATATTCACAAAGATTACCCAGATAACAAAAGCCACCTGTTCGCTTAAGGCAACAGGTGTAGGGTATGACGAGTTGGCATCGGTGGACGGCAAGCTGGCTCAGGTGGTAAAGATAATCGGCGACGAAGTCACCTTGCAGGTATTCTCCGGCACGGAAGGCATCCGAACCAACGCCGAAGTGGTATTCATGGGTAAATCCCCGTCCCTGAAAGTGGGCGAACAGTTGGCAGGCCGCTTCTTCAACGCCTATGGCGAACCGATAGACGGCGGTCCCGCTCCCGAAGGGAAGGAAGTGGAAATAGGCGGTCCTTCTGTCAATCCCGTCCGCCGCAAGCAGCCCTCCGAACTGATAGCTACAGGTATCGCCGGTATTGACTTGAACAACACCTTGGTGACAGGTCAGAAGATCCCCTTCTTCGCCGACCCCGACCAGCCTTTTAATCAGGTAATGGCAATGGTAGCTCTCCGCGCCGAATCGGACAAAATCATCCTCGGCGGCATGGGTATGACCAACGATGACTACCTCTTCTTCAAAAACACATTCAGCAATGCCGGTGCCTTAGACCGTATCATCAGTTTTATCAACACGACGGAAGACCCCTCAGTAGAGCGCATCCTCATCCCCGACATGTCCCTTGCCGCTGCCGAATACTTTGCTGTTGAAAAGCACGAAAAGGTATTGGTGCTGCTCACTGACATGACCAACTACGCCGATGCTCTCGCCATCGTTTCCAACCGCATGGATCAAATCCCGTCTAAGGACTCCATGCCCGGCTCCCTCTATTCCGACTTGGCGAAGATCTACGAAAAAGCTGTACAATTCCCCGATGGGGGTTCCATCACTATCATAGCGGTAACCACCCTCTCCGGAGGCGACATCACCCATGCCGTTCCCGACAACACCGGCTACATCACCGAAGGTCAGCTCTACCTCCGCCGTGACAGTGATATCGGTAAGGTAATCGTTGACCCCTTCCGCAGCCTCTCCCGCCTCAAACAGCTGGTAACCGGCAAGAAGACTCGCGAAGACCACCCGCAAGTGATGAACGCCGCCATCCGCCTCTACGCCGATGCCGCCAACGCAAAGACAAAGCTCGAAAACGGTTTCGACCTTACGGACTACGACAACCGTACCCTCGCCTTTGCCAAATCTTACTCCGACAAGCTCCTCGCCATCGACGTAAACCTTGACACTACCGAAATGCTTGACACTGCATGGACGCTCTTTGCCACTAACTTTACGCCGGCGGAAGTAAACATCAAGCAGGAGTTGACGGATAAGTATTGGAAGCAGTAGGAATAAAAGATGTTGCATGAAGAAGGAATTTGGCAAATGATTGGTGGATATTTCCAAATACGTTGTTTCTGGTGTGGTGTTGTCCACAGTGGTTAAGGACTTTGGATATACATCAAAGATGATTTTAATAAGTGGAATAATAGTTACAGCCATAATCCTAAGTTTTGGCTTATGGTTGATGAAAAAACAGGAGGAATAATATGTTTAACATCATCAATGAACTGCCTGATTTTATCTTTGTGAGCCTGCTTCTTGTCATTCCATTGCTCTTCCTTTGGTCATGGCTGGCTTTCACAAAAAGAGGTAAAGAGTGGATGCGCAGAAACTGACGGATAAGTATTGGAAGCAATAATAATTACTATAGTGTTTAATAATTAAATCTATTTAGTATGGAATTTAGTGATGAAAAACTTTTAAAGATTTGGGAAAAGGCAACTCCCGTAACTGGTTCTAATCCAAAAGAATGGAGAAAAGATTACGCAGGAGCGTGGATTAACTTCAATCAGAGAGGAGAAAATGGAGGAAAATATGGTTGGGAGGTTGATCATAGAAAGCCTCTTAGTTTGAACGGTGGTAGTGAATTGGATAATTTAGACCCTTTACATTGGGAAAATAATAGAACAAAAGGAGATGATTATCCACAATGGACTACATCTATTACTTCTAAAGAAAATGAGAATGTGAAAAAAACACAGAGTTGGCCTGTCAGCCAAAAGTAGGCGACTTATTACGTAAAATAATGGTGCTAAGATACCTTGACACGAACAGACAATACAAGTCAGGTACAAGGAAACAAAGGAGCACAGAAAAATCCCAATCGGAAAGGATGACGTATTTATACGCTTCGATATGAACAGTTTCTTCATTACATATATGCATGTTATCAGTGAGCTATGCCAAAAGTATAAGGTCAATAAGCTTTTTGCTTTCGGTTCTGTCCTGACCGGTCGTTTCAATGCGGAGAGCGACATAGACTTTGTGGTTGATTTTAAGGATATAGATCTATCGGATTATGCCGACAACTATCTTGACCTTAGAGATGCCTTGACAAAGACCTTCGGACGTGAAGTTGATTTATTGGAAGACAAAGCCATTCGCAACCCTATACTGAGGCGGAACATTGACAAATCCAAGCAGTTGATATATGGATGAATACATGGAAAAGCGCCTAAACGACGTTCTTGGCTCCATCCATGAAGTGGAAGGTTATTTTGGGAATAAGCCCAGACAATATGAAGATTTCAGCAACGACATCCTTCGGCAAAGAGCAGTTGAGCGGAATATAGAGATAATGGGTGAAGCTATAAACCGGATATTAAAGGCAAACAGTACTTTTCAACTTTCAAATGCAAGGGCAATCGTTAATACAAGGAACAGGGTCATTCATGGATATGACAGTGTTACACCCGAATTTCTATGGAGCCTCGTTATTAAACATATTCCTGCCTTGAAGAGCGAGATTGAACAACTGTTAAAGGACAAAGAGAAATATGATGTATAACATTAACTGATAATTAACAATCATGGCACTGAAAATTAAGCCCCAAGACAATCGCTCTAATCAGCCGAATGCCAATAAAGGTACATTTGGCACGAACAGACAGTATAATCAGGTACAAGGAAACAAAGGAGCGCAGAAGAATCCCAACCGGAAAGGATAGGATATGAAAATAGGTGACCAAGCAAAAGCCAGCCCTGTCTTAACGGGGCTTGACAATTGGGTAAATGGGACGGTTATTGATGTTCAGCAAAACCCTTTCTTAGGTTTAGAAATAGCCATCAGAGATGATCAAAAGAGGATATTCTTTGGGGAAGAACGGTATTTTGAACAGATAAGCAGCAAGGAAACATGTTTGCAATAGGTTTTGATATGGTTATTGCCGACCTGAAACAGCATTACGGAGAACCATATAACAATGCTTACTTCGACATTCGTGCGGAACTGCGCAAATACGGCTTTTTCCGCACGCAAGGAAGTGTTTATCTGACCGAGAACAGGGATATGGCAAATTTATTCCGTGCCGTCAGTGCTTTGAAGCAAATAGACTGGTTCAAAAACTCCGTTCGTGACATACGGGCATTCCGTGTTGAAGACTGGTCTGACTTTACTGCGTTTATAAAGGAATAATAGGGAATAGAGCTATATATGAACCCCGATATCTGGACAACAGCCGCCGACCTGAATAAAGAGTATGTTGCTCTGAACCTCAATAAAAGTGTCATCGACTACGAGAAGTACAAGTTGTATGCGATTGTGACAAGTTCCACACAGTTGGAAGGTTCCACGCTTACCGAACTGGAAACGCACTTGTTGCTGGATGAAGGACTTACCGCAAAGGGAAAGCCGCTGGAGCACCATCTTATGGTAAAGGATAATTATGAAGCCATAAAAGCCGCCATGAGAGCGGGTGATGAGCAAAGACAGTTGTCATCGGAACTCCTCAAGGAATTGAATGCCTTAAACATGGCAGGAACGGGGACAATAGTCAATAACGCTTTGGGAATTGATGGCAGAACGGGTACTTTCCGGCTGGTGAATGCCTTCTCGGAAGCCTTAGGCTATTACTTGGATGCACCGAAAATTCCTGCCGCCGTCCGTATTTTCTGTGACGAGTACAACAGACAGATGACAGGAACTGATCCTATGGATGCGTTGAGAAGCAGTTTTGATGCCCATGCCAACTTGGTGCTTATCCATCCTTGGCAGGATGGAAACAAGAGGACTTCGCGATTGGTTATGAACTTCATGCAACGCAGGGCAGGCTTACCCTTGACTAAAGTGCACAAGGAAGACAGTAAGGAATACCTGTCAGCCCTACGGAACGCAAAAGAAACAGAGGACTTGACCTTATTCAGGACTTTCATGGTCAGTCAGCATATAAAGACCCTTCAAAATGAATTAACAACCTATAAGCAGCATAATACAAAAGGGAGCGGCTTCAGCCTTATCTTTTAACGGAGAATAATTTAGGATGGGAACCAAAGAGAAACTGATAGAACGCTTTAAGGTGCAACCGAAGGATTTTACATTTAATGAGCTGGTCAGTCTGTTTAAAATTTATGGCTTTGAGATAGACACAAAAGGCAGGACTTCGGGTTCGCGGATTTTATTCGCGAATAACGATAAATCATACGGAATACATAAGCCGCATCCATCCAATGTCATTAAGCCGTGCATGATGAAGCAGATATTGAAGTTTCTAACGGATAACGAGTTTATAGGGAAAGGAGAGAATTAAGCGATGGGACATTTACACTATAAAGGCTATATCGGTAGCGTAGAATACAGCGAAGAGGATAACAGTTTGTATGGCGAAACGTTGGGGATGAAGAGAAATGCTATTACTTATGAGGGTACCTCAATTAGTGAGTTGGAGGCAGACTTTCAGGAAGGAGTAGATTGCTATTTAGAATATTGCGAAACATCGGGAATAGAACCCGAAAAGGCATTTGGTGACTCCTTGAGTGTGGTTATACCTGCAGATATACATCGTAAGGTTGTATTGCTGGCTGAAAGGAAAGGTGTATCCGTTGACGTTTTTGTCAGAGAATCATTGGCGAAACGTGTAACAGCTGAATTATAATTGTGTGAAATAAACAAAATAGAAGATGGCAATACGTTTTCAATACAACAAGACTTCGCTTCAGCAGTTGGAGAAGCAGCTCAAGGTGCGTGAGCGTTCCCTGCCGACGATCAAGAGCAAGGAGAGTGCGCTCAGGCTTGAAGTGAAGCGCACGAAGGACGAGGTCGTCCGGTTGGAACTTCAACTGGAGCAGGAGATTCAAAGCTACGAGAACATGACAGCTTTGTGGAACGAGTTTACACCCGAACTGATTGCGGTGAAGGACGTGTTGCTCTCCACGCGGAAGATTGCGGGAGTCGTTGTGCCTGTGCTGGAAGAGGTGGAGTTTGAGACGAGGCATTACAGCCTGTTCAGTTCGCCTTCGTGGTATATGGAGGGGATTGAGTTGTTGAAGAAACTGGCGCGTACCGGTATCGGGGCGGAGTTTTCGGGAATGAAGCTGGAGCTGCTGGAACATGCACGGAAAAAGACAACGCAGAAGGTAAACCTGTTTGAAAAGGTGCAAATTCCGGGGTATAAGGATGCAATCCGCAAAGTGAAACGGTATATGGAGGACGAGGAAAGCCTGTCCAAGTCGTCGCAGAAGATTATGCGGGCTAATCTGGAGAAACGTAAAATGAAAGAGGAGGAAACGGTATGATTTTGCCGATGAAGAAGTACGCCTTTATGGTGTATCATAAGGAATATGAGGCGTTTTTGTTTACGTTGCGCGAACTGGGTGTTGTGCACGTGAAGGAGACACAGACAGTCGGTGACAATGCTGGACTTCAGTCGCTCGCTGAGGAAGAAAAGCGCATCACACCGCTTATCCACCGGCTCAAAAAGCTGAACGAGGGAGACGGTAAGGAGTCGGAAGTTGCACTTGCGCCTGCTTATATGCTGACCAAGCCCGAAGGGCAACGGTTGGTGGAAGCATTGGAAGGATTGGAAGAGGAGAAGACCCGGTTGCACACGCTTCGGCTGGCGTTGGAGAAGGACATTGAGTATATGACGCATTGGGGAGATTTCAGCCGCGAGGCGGTCGGACGGTTGAAGGAGGCAGGCTATACGCTTGGTTTCTACACTTGTGCCGCCTCACGTTTTAATCCCGAATGGGAAGAGAAATATCATGCAACAGTGATCCGAAATGCGCAGTCGGTGTGCTATTTCGTTACGCTTACTCCGGCGGGGGTAACTGTTGAGGCGGATGCCGATGCGGCAAAGCTGCCGGACTACAGCCTGTCGGAATTGATTGCCCGCAGGGACAAGGCGGCGGCTGACATACAGTCGCTTGACGAGAAGATGAAAGGCTTTGCCGCTTCCGAATACAATGCACTGAAAGAGTTCGGCAAAAATTTGCAGGATGAATACAACCTTGCCAAAGTAATGACGCAGACCGAGCGTCAGGCGGGCGACAAACTGATGCTGCTTGAAGGTTGGATACTTGCCGAAAGTGCCGGACAGCTGGAAAAGCATTTGGCAGGTTCGGGCTTCTACTGCCGTGAATTGGAAATACAGGAAGGCGACAAAGTGCCCGTTAAGTTGAAAAACAACAGTTACGTCCGCCTCTTCGAGCCGATTACGCGGATGTTTTCGCTGCCCGGCTACACCGAGTTTGACCCGACACCACTGCTTGCGCCGTTCTTCATGCTCTTCTTCGGGCTGTGTTTCGGCGACGGCGGTTACGGTCTGTTTGTCCTTGTTGCCTGTATCTTTCTGAAAAAGAAGATGCCGGCGGATACGAAGCCTATCCTCTCCATGCTGCAATGGCTGGGCGGGACGGCGATACTCATCGGGGCATTGACGGGAACGTTCTTCGGCGTTGCCCTGACGGATATTTCGATGTTTGAGCCGGTGAAGGAGTTCTTCCTGACGAGTGACAACCTGATGACCATATCTGTTATTATCGGACTTGTCCATATCGTGTTCGGCAAAGGCGTTGCCGCGAGCAAGACACAGGCGCAGAAAGGGATTAAGTACAGCATAGCACCTTGGGCATGGGTGTTTGCGATTACGGCACTGCTGTTGTTGTTCGGATTGCCGGTATTGGACGTGCATCTGCCGCAGGTGGTTGAATATGCCTGTTACGGTATTGCCGGACTGAGTGCGCTGGCTATCTTCTTCTACAATTCGCCGGGCAAAAGCATCTTCGCCAACTTCGGTGCGGGACTTTGGAACACTTACAATGCCGCTTCCGGACTGCTGGGCGACACGCTGTCGTACATCCGTCTCTTCGCCATCGGGCTGACGGGCGGTATCCTCGGCGGTGTGTTCAACCTGCTTGCCACCTCAATGACGGAAACCCTCCCGCTTGTTGCCCGCATACCTGCCATGCTTGTCATCTTGCTCATCGGGCACGGGCTGAACTTCGGCTTGTGTATGATCAGTTCCATGGTGCATCCCGTCCGCCTCATCTTCGTCGAGTATTTTAAGAACTCGGAATACGAAGGAGGAGGCAAAGAGTTTCAACCCTTTAAGAGAGTAGTTAGAAGTTAGGAGATAGAAGTTAGAAAATGGAAGATAGGAGTGGGAAGCCCAACTTCTAACTCCTTCCTCCTACACTTCCCAAAAGAATATATATAAACAATTAATACATCAATTTATGGAAATTTTATTGGCTTACATTGGAATTGCTATTATGACGGGCTTGTCGTTTATTGGTAGTGCCTACGGGGTGACAATCTGCGGGAACGCCGTTGTCGGTGCGATGAAGAAGAACCCCGATGCGCTGGGGTCTTACATCGGGCTGAGTGCCTTGCCGAGTTCGCAGGGGTTGTACGGGTTTGTGGCTTACTTTATGATGGCAAAGTTCCTCGTGCCGGATATAAGCATGCTTGCGGCTTGTGCCATATTGGGGTCGGGACTTATGGTCGGCTTTTGCGGCTTCTATTCGGCTATACGTCAGGCGCAGGTTTGTGCCAACGGGATTTCGGCAATCGGTTCGGGGCATGACGTGTTTGTGCCGACGATGGTAATGGCTGTGTTCCCTGAACTGTATGCTATTCTTGCCCTGCTGGTTTCAATCCTTATCGGGTTCAGCCTGCCGGTATAAACAGCCTTACTCACGCAAGTTCCACTTTAAGGTGAAAAAGAAAGGCGGTGTAACAACCGTCTTTTCTTTTTTCGCCTGCGAAAACAGCCTGCAACCTTTCTGTAACAACATACGGCTTGCGGTTACCGATTCTTGCTTGCGGTTACCGATTGCTGTTTGCGGTTACCGATACCGGTTATCTGTAACCGTTGGATGCTATCTGTTACAGATAGCTGCTATCGGTAACCGTTAGATGCTATCTGTTACCGAATAGTCTATCTGTAACCGATACCGGCTATCGGTAATCGGAAATTGCTATCGGTAACCGGAAGCTGGTATCGGTAACCGCGGGCTACTATCGGTAATCGGAAGCAACCATCGGTAAAATCACGTACTTAGCGGTTTCGCTTTGGGAATTTCAGCCCCACATAATGTGGGGTTACAGAATGGGCGACACAAGAGAAGTCCTGCAAGGACGCCCGAATATGTATTGCGTTGTAAATCATCATTTACGTTTTGTATCGCCCTTTCAGGGCTTTATTGGATTGTATCCGTCCATAACCCCACATTCCGCTGCGCTCCATGTGGGGCTGAAATCCGGTGTTCTTTCAGAACTCCACAGAGTCCGCCCTTTCTGTAACCCCACATTCCGCTCCGCTCCATGTGGGGCTGAAATCGGGTGTCCTTTCAGGACTCCTTTACCGTTGCCATCCCATAACCCTTACCCCTCAAACTCTTTGGGAAGATTGACCAAGTAGAGGCGGCAGGAAGCACGTGTGAAAGCAGTGTAGAGCCAGCGGTAGAAGTCCTCGCCGAGCATCTCTTCGGTAATATAGCCTATGTCAAGGAATACGTTTGTCCACTGTCCGCCCTGCGCTTTGTGACAGGTGACGGCGTAGGCATACTTGACTTGGACAACGTTGTAGTGAGGGTCTGCCTTTATCATGCGCATCTTGGCGGCTTTGCCGG
>LBCX01000006.1 GCA_001657575.1 Bacteroidales bacterium Barb4 | reverse complement strand
TTCAGACTTGCTGAGGCTCAGCAACCTTGAAAACAACGTTTTCAGACTTGCCGAAGCATCGGACACCTTGAAAACGACGATTTCCTTTACGATAAAAACTATTAAACACAAAAAGCATGAACACCTATTGGATTATTTTTATCGGCTTCGCGTTATTGAGCTGGTTGGTATCCTCTCAGTTGAAACGCAAATTTGAGAAATATTCGCGGATACCGCTGCCTTCCGGTTTGACGGGAAAGGAAGTGGCTGAAAAGATGTTGCGCGACAACGGTATCTTGGACGTAAGAGTAACCTCCGTGCGGGGATTTCTGACAGACCATTACAACCCTGTCACCAAGACCGTCAACCTGAGCGAATCGGTTTGTCACAGCAACAGCATCGCCGCCGCTGCCGTAGCCGCCCACGAATGCGGTCACGCCGTGCAGCACGCTATGGCGTATGCGCCGTTGAGGATGCGCTCGGCTTTGGTGCCTGTTGTCAATTTCTCCTCCAACATTATGACGTGGGTGTTGCTGGGCGGTATGTTTATGATTAACACCTTTCCGCAGTTGCTGCTGTTCGGCATCATACTGTTTGCCACGACCACCCTGTTCAGCTTTGTCACCCTGCCGGTAGAAATCAACGCCAGTCAGAGAGCGTTGGCATGGTTGAACCGTTCCGGTATAACGAATGTGTACACCCACGACAAGGCAGAGGACGCTCTCCGATCCGCCGCCTACACCTACGTGGTCGCCGCCCTTGGCTCGCTCGCCTCCCTGCTCTATTACATCATGATATTTATGGGAAGAAGTAGGGATTAAACGGATGCAACAAGCTGACCTTGCACTGAATTATGTCTGCAACACCGGATACCACGTTTTCCTAACCGGAAAGGCGGGAACGGGAAAGACTACCTTTCTCCGAAACCTGCACGACCTCTGCCCCAAGCGCATGGTGGTTATTGCGCCAACGGGTGTAGCTGCCATCAATGCCGCCGGCATGACGGCTCATTCCTTTTTTCAACTCCCGTTCGGCCCCTATCTCCCTGCAAATGGGTCGGACTTGTCGGAAAACAGAAACCCTGCTTTCAATCATAAATTTTCAAAGGACAAGATAAACGTCATCAAGAGCATGGACTTGCTCGTGATTGACGAGATTAGCATGGTGCGGGCGGATTTGCTGGATGCCATCAGTGATGTGCTCCGCCGCTTTCGGGACAAGAGCAAGCCCTTTGGCGGCGTACAGCTTCTCCTGATTGGCGACCTTCAACAGTTGTCCCCCGTAGCCAAAGAAGATGAATGGAACCTGCTGAAAGAGCATTACAACTCCCCCTACTTCTTCGACAGCAAAGCACTTTTGGACAGCAATTATCTGTGCGTGGAACTGACCCACGTCTATCGGCAGAGCGATGACCGTTTCATCAGCCTTTTGAATAAAATACGCGACAACCAACCGGACGAGGAAACTCTCCGCCTGCTGAACAAACGCTGTATTCCTGACTTCAAGCCCGACGACAAGGAAGGATATATCACACTGACTACACACAACTATCAGGCGCAGCATATCAATAGCCGCAAACTGTCCGAATTGCCCGGCAAGTCCTTCACCTTCGAGGCGGAAATCAATGGCGATTTCCCCGCATATTCCTATCCTACGGACGAGAAGCTGGAGTTGAAGTCTGGCGCACAGGTCATGTTCGTCAAGAACGATTCATCGCCCGAAAAGCTCTATTACAACGGAAAGATAGGGCGCATCATTTCCATAGACGAGCAGAACATTGTTGTCAAGGACGATACGGGCGAAGACATTACGGTGGGCAGGGAAATATGGCAGAACACGAAATACACGATAGACGAGAAAACGCAGGGGATAAAGGAAACCGTCATCGGCTCATTCACCCAATACCCGCTCAAAACAGCTTGGGCTATCACCATCCATAAAAGTCAGGGACTGACCTTTGAACGGGCTGTCATTGATGCCGCACAGTCCTTTTCGCACGGGCAGGTATATGTTGCCCTAAGCCGTTGCCGCACTTTGGAAGGCATGGTATTGAGCCGTCCCCTCACACGGAACGCCTTGGTCAGCGACCGCCGTGTCGAACAGTACACCTCTGTCCTCCCCGAAATACAGGCAAAGGAAGACAACCTCCGCGAAGCGGAACGGCAATACTTCCTCCGTTTAGTCACCGAACTGTTCGATTTTGAGCCTGTCCAGCATCCATTGAACGCCGCCGCATACACCGTCTTGTCACACCTCTCCAAACTCTATCCTGCAGGCAGTAGTAGCTTTGCCGCAAGCCGCGACCAGTTCCGCATGGACATCACCGAAATAGGCACCCGCTTTCAACAGCAACTGAAACGCTTGATAGCCGAAAGCCCCGACTATGCGCACGACGAACAAATAAACGACCGCATCTGCAAAGGCACCGCCTACTTCCTCTCACACATAGAACCCTACAACACCGCCATCGCCGCCGTCTCCGCCTTGGATACCGACAATAAAGAAGCGCAAAAACTCCTGACTAAAGCCATCAGCACCCTGAAAGAAGCCATCCTTGTAAAGACAGCCGTCCTGCGGGCAAGCACCGAAGGCTTCACTGTCCCCACCTACCTCACCGCCAAAGCCACGGCACTGATAACCGACCCCGTTGCTGCCAAAAGCAAGCGCACTGCCGCCCGCTCTCCGCGACCCGAAAAGGCCGACTCCCCCGAAAGCAGCACCCCCTCTTCCGACGTGCGTCACCCTGAACTGTTTGCCGCCATCAGAAATTGGCGTTATGAACTGTCCATGCAAAAAGAAGTACCTCCTTATGTCATACTCCAACAAAAAGCCCTCATAGGCATCTCCAATCTCCTGCCCCGCGATGAAAAGCAACTGCTGCAAATCCCCGGCATTGGCAAAAAGGTGATGGAGCTGTACGGCGAAGACCTGCTGTCTCTCATTGAGGACTATCTCATGCGCACCAAAGAAGCGGAGTGATTTCCAAAAGATGCGCCCCCGTATTTCCTGCTTTTATTGTACGTTTGCGCCCATGAAAGAGTTTATTATCTCCGATACGCAAACCGAAAAAGCCGTTTTGGTCGGTTTGATTACGCCGGAACAGAACGAGCAGAAAGTAAAGGAATACCTCGACGAGCTGGCTTTTCTCGCCGAGACAGCCGGAACGGAAACCGTGAAGCGGTTCACGCAGAGGCTGGACTATCCTCACCCCGTTACCTTTGTCGGCTCCGGCAAGCTAATTGAAATCAAGGAATACGTAATTGAACACGAGATAGGGCTGGTCATCTTCGACGATGAGCTGTCCGCCAAGCAACTGCGTAATATCGAAAAGGAATTGCAGGTGCGCATCATGGATCGTACCGGTCTGATACTCGACATCTTCGCCCTTCGCGCCCAGACGGCTCATGCCAAGACACAGGTCGAACTGGCGCAATATCAATACATGTTGCCCCGACTGACACGCCTTTGGACGCACCTTGAGCGGCAGCGGGGCGGAGGAGCCATGATGCGCGGGCCGGGCGAAACGCAGTTGGAAACTGACAAGCGTATCATTCAGGACAAGATAGCCAAACTGAAACACGACTTGGCGGACATTGACAAGCAGAAGAGCGTTCAACGCAAGAACAGGGGCAAAATGGTTCGCATCGCCCTTGTCGGATATACGAATGTGGGAAAGTCTACCCTGATGACTTTGTTGAGCAAAAGCGAAGTCTTTGCCGAAAACAAACTGTTTGCTACCCTTGACACGACCGTCCGCAAGGTGATTATTGAAAACCTCCCCTTCCTGCTCTCGGATACGGTCGGCTTTATTCGCAAACTGCCTACCGAACTGATTGAATCCTTCAAATCCACACTGGACGAGGTGCGAGAAGCCGACCTGCTGGTGCATATCGTGGACATTTCCCACCCTTCCTTTGAGGAACAGATTGAAGTGGTAAGCAAGACTCTGGCAGAAATAGACGACCCCGAAAAGCCTGTGCTCATGGTCTTCAACAAGACGGACGCTTTCACCTTCACCCCCAAAGAAGCCGATGACCTCACGCCTCGCACCCGCGAAAACATCCCCTTGGACGAACTCAAACAGACGTGGATGAGCAAGCCGCAAGGCAACGCCCTCTTCATTTCTGCAAAGGAGCATATCAACATTGACGCCCTCAAAAGCCTGTTGTACGAGCGGGTGAAGCAGATACACGTCACCCGATTTCCCTACAATGACTTCCTTTTCCAGCAATACGAAGAGGAGGAAGAATGATTTACCACGCCTGTTTCCGCACACTGGAGCGCAGCTGCCGCTCCGCCTCGCGGATGTTCACATCCACCTCTCCCGATACAAATTCAGGGACATTGTAGGAGAAGAACAAAGGGTCGTCAAGCCTTGCCTTTTCCTGCGGGAGCAGGAAGGGCTTGGAAACGCTTCCGCCTTCATCAATGGAAGCCAGATAAAGACGTGTATATAGCCCGTCTCCGCGGCGGCTGCTGAAAACAAACCAGCGGCTGTTGCTGCTCCAACTGTGATAGCTGTCCGTATCAGAGCTGTTTACTTCGTCCAACAGACGGTTTTCCCCGCTTTGCAGATCCAAGAGCCAGAGGTCGGCTTCTTTATGCCAGATGGAGAAGTTGCCGTAGTCCGACAAGGTGTACATGAGATACTTGCCGTCATACGAGGGGCGGGGGAAAGAGATGCTCTTGCCTACGGAGGCGGCATTGACGAGGGTGTCAATACGGTTGCCGAACATCCCCGTTTCCGGATTGAAGTCTATGCGGCAGAGGTTGTACCGTATATCCTTATATTCGCCGGGCAGTGTACGTTTGGCGGCGCAGGTGAAATAGAGCGAATGCCCGTCAGGCGAAAAGGCGGGGAAAGTCTCAAAGTCTTCCGTCTTCAATAAAGGGGTGCTCAGTATGCGGTTCTCCTTTATATCATACACGATAACATCGGAAGCCAAATCAACCACTTCAATGCGTTCGCCTGCGGCGGAATGAAACATCTGCTGTGTCTTGTTGACCGAATAGGCAATGTAATCACCTGACGGATGCCAGTAGGGATATACACCGCCGCTGACGATTGCTTCGGTCTTCAGGTTCAGCAGGTCGGTCTCGCCGTTTCCTGACTGTAACAACGTTCCCCCGTACTCCCCGCGCACATGCAGGCTCATATAGGCGGGATTTGTCTCCTTGAAGGAATGGCAATTCACACAACTGCCGGGCACCAGCGTGTTCTCTATTAAAGGCTTCTGCGTGAAATCGGAAAGTGTGCGCCGATAAATACCCATCTTGCCGTACACCTCATAACCGGGGGCTACCAGCCGGTACACCAAGCCGTAATCTACCGCGTAAGGACTGACATATACTGAGAAAGACCGATACAGCTCCCACTGTCCGCCCCGCTTGGCGGCTACGGTAATGTGGATGCTCTCCCCCTTGTTCGCCTCCAGCAACGTATGCCATTCCTTTACGGGAATCCGGATGTCTTCCTTCCCCTGCACCTCTATCTGCCCTGCACGGTTGCCTTCCAGCACCGCGTTTATCCATTCAAATTCTCCTTCCAACGTAAAGTTCAAGGGTGCAATGGAAGCAGGAACAGTCACCTCCGTATAGTCGGGAACAAGAGGCGGCAGCGAAGCCGTCTCCCTTGCCGTACTGACCTGCTCACGGCAAGCCGGCAACAGACAAACAAGCACCGTCAGGCAAACAAACCGGATCATTGCATACCTTCGGTGGTCACGTTGCTGATGATTTTCTTGATGAGACCTTGCAGGACGGTACCCGGACCTAATTCAATGAAATGGTCGGCACCGTAGGCTGCCATCTGCCGGATGGTTTGCGCCCAACGCACAGGGGAGGTCAGCTGGGCGATAAGGTTGGTTCGGATGGCGTCGGGGTCTGTGGTCGGCATGGCGTTTACATTCTGATAGACGGGACAGACGGGCTTATCAAAGGGGGTGTCCTTTATGACAGCGGCAAGTTCAGCCTGCGCCGGTTCCATCAGCGGGGAGTGGAAAGCACCGCCCACCTTCAACTTTAAGGCACGTTTGGCACCGGCAGCAGTCAGTCTTTCGCAGGCAATGTCTATGCCGGTGACTGTACCGGATATGACAATTTGCCCCGGACAGTTATAGTTGGCGCAAACAACCGTGTCGTGTGTAATGCTCCGGCAAATCCTCTCCACCCTGTCATCGGGCAGTCCCAACACGGCAGCCATGACGGAAGGCGTAGCCTCGCAAGCCTTCTGCATCGCCTGTGCCCGCTTGGAAACAAGCCGTAATCCGTCCTCAAAAGACAGTACACCGGCAGCCGTCAGCGCGGAAAACTCACCCAGCGAATGCCCCGCAACCATATCCGGGCGAAATGCGTTGCCCAGCGTTTCAGCCAATACTACGGAATGCAGGAATACGGCAGGCTGTGTCACATTTGTCTGTTTCAAATCCTCGTCCGTACCGGAAAACATCAGGTCGGTAATGCGGAAGCCGAGAATATCGTTCGCCTTTTCAAACCATTCTGCGGCAAGAGGATTAGTGTCATAAAGGGATTTCCCCATTCCGGGAAATTGCGCCCCCTGTCCGGGAAATACATACGCTTTCATCATTCTGTCTATTTGCTGGTTTCATACTTTTAATGCCGCGCCAAAGATAAGAAATCCCCACCGGCATGTTCTACCGATATGCTCTTTTCCTTAACTGATGAACAATTGATTCTATTCCTCTGTTTGTTCTATGGGTATGTGCTTTTCCTTACAATATTCCTCTGCCTCCGTGTCATCCTTAAAATAGCCATCGCAAAAACTGTCCAATTCTTTTTCAACACCGGAAAAATATTTTTCATCTGCTGTCATTAATTTTTCTACATGTCCAATAAATTTCCCAAAGTCTCCATTAATTTTACACAGTTTGTCGATTGTTTTAAAATCTAAATCCCGATATTTTGCCGAGAATAAGATTCTACTCTGATATGGATTTGCGTTTAATTCGATAAATCCGATTCCGAAAGATTGATTTAGCCTTTCCATCTCTTCTGCCAATCTTTCGCTAAATTCAAATGCCACTAAATATCCGTAGTTTGCCCAACTTGAATTTGAGACTGCTTGGAAAAAGGCTTCCTTTAATTCGCTGTCATTATTGATTTCTTTTTTGAGTTCGTATGAGCGCAACTTAAAAGTATCTGCACGGTTTATGCATTTCAAAAAATTCTGGCTGACTGTTTCCTGTAATTTCAAGAACTTTATGCCAACCATATCCGGATGTGTCCAAATTTGATTCTTGTCTTTACCAGTTGATTTTTCGTGAAAAATGGTCTTTGAATAAACTTCTGTGCTTTTTAGGTAAGTGCTTAAAAGTTTATGTAAATCTCGTTCTATGTAAGTTTGTTTTATATCTTTTACAATCTTTGGTGATTTTGAATTTTTTGGGTTTTCCGTTGTTTCTGTATATTCTCCTGTAAAAATATCAATACCGAACTCTTGCTCTTTTGCAGCCAAATAATAGGAATATCCCTTACTTTCTTTTATCCTTTTTACACGAGTATCTCCTTTACTTATAAATTCTCCCAACCGTGATTGAACTGTAGCTAAAGGAGTTGGAGCATTCCCGAAATCATAATGCCTTTTGTCCCTAATATGATTAAAAACTTGAGTAGGATTGGATGGTTTGTCCATCTCTTCTAAACTTTTCAAAATCGCTTCCTTAAATGTCTTTTCCATTTTTTTATTTACTATCCAACATCGTTTATTAACTTATACTAATTACACACACTTTTTACATCGCAAATATAACCCGAAATATCCATGCAAAATACACACCCCGGATGGAATTAATCCAAGATATGCACGGTTTTGGAGCTATCGCTACCGCTTTTATGAAATACTTTTGGAAGCGATGTTGCTCCACGGGCCGGCTTCACCTTTGGTGTTCACCCAGCGGGCGACGTAAAAAGCTGTCTTGCCGCTGTCGTCGAACGTATAGTTGATTGTTATTTTTGAGCGGGTGAATTCGCCGAAAAAGTCGAGGTCGCTGTTGTGTTGGGGTACCTGATTGAATTTGCGGTAGAGACGGATGCCTCTCACGCCGTGCGGCTTGTTGCGTCTGCCGTTTTCTTCGGTGCGGAACGTGAGGATGTGGGCGAACCGGTCGCCGGCGGCTACATGCACGAAAGGAGCCGTTGCGGGGACGGGGGCAGGCGAGTTGGGACGACGCACGGGCAAGTCAAATTCGATGCGCATACCGTCCGTCATGCCGGGATTGAACAGCAATTTGGCACGTATGAAAGCTCTGAGTTTCAACGTGATTTCCTTTTTCTTCTGATTCTTCTTTCTTACCTGGGCAAGCGTACAATTATCCCTGTTCACCGTAGGGAGATAAACCTCCTGCCATTCTTTTTGCCATGCGAGTATGACGACGAGATCCTCATCGGTCAGGTCGAGCGTGTCCTTGTACTTTTTCATCTTCTGCGCTAAAATAGCGAGGAAGCTGTTAAAATCCGCATCGTTTATCGGAACTAATCCGTGTCTCATTGCTGTCATAACAGACTGTTTTTTGGATGAATATTACTGTTTATCGACGGTAAATGTATATAATTTCTTGAAAAATACAGGTGAAATCCCTTATTTCATCCATGAAATTTCTAAATTCATCGGTGGAATTACTGATTTCGTTGATGAAATTACCAAATTCATCAGTAAAATTACCAATTTTATCAATGAAATTAGTAAGTTCATCAATGAGATTACCGATTTCATCAATGAATTTTACAAATTTATTGATGAAATCGCCAAATTAAATATCGTATTTCCTCTAAAAAGTACTGTTCGGGGATAATTCAGCCTTCCGATTCCCCGAAAAGCGTGGCGGAGGAGGCGCGGGTGATGGTTACGGGGATTGTCTGCCCGATGCGATGGTTCTTTTTATCGAAAATAACTACTTTGTTTTGCCCCGTGCGACCGAAAAGCTGCTCACGTGAACGTTTGGAAAAGCCTTCCGTCAAAACATCGAAGGTTTTGCCGATGTCCCGCCCGTTGCTTTCGGCGGAAAGGCGGTTTTGCAGGTCAATCATTCCTTGCAGGCGGCGGATTTTGACTTCTTCTGGGATGTCGTCCGTCAGATGTTTGGACGCATACGTGCCGGGACGTTCGGAATATTTGAACAAAAAGGCACTGTCGAAAGCGGCTTCCTGCATGAGCGAGAGTGTTTCCTGATAATCCTCCTCCGTTTCGGAATGGAAGCCGCAAAACAGGTCGGTCGATACGGCACAGCCGGGCACAATCCGGCGAATGGCGGCAACGCGCTCCAAATACCATTCCCGCGTATAGTTGCGGTTCATGATTTTCAGCACACGGGAACTGCCCGACTGCGCCGCCAGATGGATGTGCCTACATATATTATTATGCGCCGCAATCACGTGAAGCGTGTCGTCGCTCATATCCTTCGGGTGGGAAGTGGTGAAGCGGATACGCATTTCGGGCACTTCGCGAGCAGTAGTTTCCAACAGTTTAGGGAAAGTAACCGCCGCTTGCCCGTCCTTCTCATATAAATAGGAATTGACGTTCTGCCCCAAAAGGGTGACTTCCTTGAAACCCTTGTCCCGCATGTCCCGCACCTCATTCAGAATACTTTCCGCATCGCGGCTGCGCTCCCGTCCGCGCGTGTAGGGGACAATGCAATAGGTACAGAAATTATTGCAGCCGCGCATGATGGACACAAAACCGGAGATATGCACGCCGGGCAGCTTGAGGGGTATCACTTCCTTGTAGGTCTCCTGCGCGGACAATGCCACGTTGATTGCCTTTTCTCCCTGTTCCGCCGCTCCGACAAGGTTCGGCAAATCCATGTAGGAGTCGGGACCGGCAACCAAATCAACGCCGTGCCTTTCAATCAATTCATCTTTCACCCTTTCGGCCATGCAACCCAGCACACCGATAATCAACGTGGGCTTTTTCCGTTTCAGCGAGCGCAAATATTGCAGCCGCCCGTAGATTTTCTGCTCCGCATTGTCGCGCACCGAGCAGGTGTTTATGAAGACGGCATCGGCTTCTTCCATGTTCTCCGTAAGCAAATAGCCGTCCATCTGCATGACGGAAGCCACCACCTCACTGTCGGACACGTTCATCTGACAACCATACGTCTCTATAAACAAATGCTTTTCCTGACTTTCAACCGCTGTTTTTGAGCCGGTTAGTGTATCCTGTTCTTTCATAAAATACCTGTGAATAGTGATTAATTTTTTTTAAGAAAAAAAGTTTCCGAAAAGTTTGCAGTATTCCAAAGAGGGGTTACTTTTGCAGTCAAATAAACGAACAAAGAATTAACAAGGGTTGAGTAAATAGTAAACGAAAGCAAAAAAGATTAGCAAAGGTAAAGACAGGTGATTTTTTTCATAGTTAAGGTTTTGGTTAAATCGAATGAGGGTGGCTGTGAAGTTACCCTCATTCACTTTTTATGTCCATTCCATTATCCATACTTCAATAATCAGCCTTACATTTGACCCGCAAAAATAATCAAAGTTATGGATAACCTGAGTGATTGGCTCTACATTGTCTTTCTGGTCATTGCCGGAGCAAGCAGCATCTTCTCTTCCGGAAAGAAAAAGAGGCGGCAGGCGGAAGCGGAACGGCAGGCGGAACGGGAAATTACAGTGGACGACAGCGAATATGACTATAATCCGACACCGGAAAGAGATTTCTGGGACGTACTCCAAGAAATGCAGGAAAAGATAAAACCCGTACCCGCCATACCTCCCAAGATCGTCACTCCCCTCCCTATCGCTGAAAGCGAGGGAATCCGTTCCATACAAAAAGCTGCTCCCGTTACTTTCTTCCAAGAGGAGAGCAAGGAAACGCCACTTGTTTCCGCCGAAGACTTCCACGACCCCGAAGGCTTGAGAAAGGCGGTTATTTATTCGGAGATATTCAATCGCAGGTATTGAGGATGTATCCTTTTTCATATTTCCCCCCTATCCTGTGGAGAGGGATTGGGGGAGAAGTTTCTGATTTGCCGCATAATCCCCTCCGCATCCATCCCGCAGAGCCTGTAAAGCTCCGGAATAGCCCCATGCTCCACAAAACAATCCGGCACACCTATCCGCACAATCTCCGGCGCATACCCGCAACCGGTCATAAACTCCATCACTGCCGTCCCCAATCCCCCGATTGTCACACCGTTCTCAACCGTGATGATAAACGGAAAGCGTTGCCCAACTTCATCAAGCAGTTCCTCGTCCAACGGCTTCAGATAAATCATATCATAATGTGCCGCGCGGATACCTTCCTTCTCCAGACTATCCAACGCCTTTATCACCTCATTCCCGATCGGGCCTAACGAAAGCACGGCAACCCTCTCCCCGTCGCGTAGCCGCCTCCCCTTCCCGACAGGCATAACCTCCATCGCATTCCTCCAATCCCTCTGCTCACCCTTCCCCCGCGGATAACGGATGACAAACGGCGAACTGACAGCCGTACACCCCGTAAACATCAAATTCCGCAAATCATGTTCGTTCAAAGGAGAAGAAATAATCAAATTCGGAACCGGACGGAGACAAGCCAAATCAAACACCCCGTGATGCGTCACCCCGTCCTCGCCCACCAGCCCCGCCCTGTCCAGACAAAGCACCACATGCAGGTTCAAAATCGCCACGTCATGGATAAGCATGTCAAAAGCCCGCTGCGCAAACGAAGAATAAATACAGCAAAACGGTATCATCCCCTCCTTCGCCAGCCCTGCCGCGAAAGTAACCGCATGACCCTCCGCAATGCCCACATCAAAAGCCCGATCAGGGAAAGCCTTCATCATAAAAGAAAGCGAACTCCCCGTCGGCATGGCAGGCGTAATCCCCACAATCCGCTCGTCAGTCTCTGCCAGCTCCACAAGCGTATGCCCGAACACATCCTGATACAACTGCGGCTGATTCAAATTATCCGGCAAAATACGCAATCCCGTATCCTTGTTAAACCGTCCCGGCGCGTGCCATTCCGTAGCCGATTCCTCCGCCGGACGAAAGCCCTTGCCCTTCTTCGTTTTGATATGAAGCAACGTAGGTCCCTGCAAATCCTTAATATCCTTCAGCACCTTCACGAGATAATTTACATCATGCCCGTCTGCCGGCCCGAAATAACGGATGCTGAACCCCTCAAACAAATTATGCTCCTGCGTAAGCAACGCCTTCAAACTGTTGTTGAAACGGAGAATATTCCCCCGCCGGTCGTCATTGATAAGTTTCAACCTTTTGAGCAGGCGGAACATCTTATAACGCATATTGTTATACACTCTGCTGGTCGTAATATCCACCAGATAGTGACTCATCCCTCCCACACTCCGGTCTATTGCCATATCATTATCATTCAAAATGATAAGAATATTGTTCGGCGTGGAAGACGCATTGTTTAGCCCCTCGAAAGCCAAGCCTCCCGTCATCGCCCCGTCGCCGATAACTGCCACAACCTTGCGGTTCTCCCCCTTCAACGTAGAAGCGACCGACATACCCAATGCCGCCGAAATCGAAGTCGAAGCATGACCCGCAATAAACGCATCATATTCGCTCTCCTCCGGATTCGGAAAACCGCTGATACCCTTCAACGTCCGCAGCGTATGGAAATCCTTCCGCCTCCCCGTCAGAATCTTATGCCCGTAAGCCTGATGCCCAACGTCCCACACGATACGGTCATAGGGCGTATTAAACACATAATGCAAAGCCGTCGTCAGTTCCACCGTGCCCAGACTCGCACCCAGATGCCCCGGATGTTCTGACAGCACATCTATAATATACTGCCGCAACTCTGCACATACACACGGCAGTTGCTCCGGCTTCAGCTTGCGCAAATCCTCCGGATAAAAAATACCGTCCAAAAGCTTCTCGTCCATCAGTCATTTTTTTGAGATGCAAACGTATAGAAAAAAGAGCATCCCTTTCAGGGGATGCTCTCTTCTGCCTGTATTTCGGTGTCAGGTCGACTGTTTTTTACATCATGCCGCCCATGCCGCCACCCATACCTGCCGGACTCGGCATGGCGGGGGTATCTTCTTTCTTTTCGGCTATCACACATTCGGTAGTCAGGAACATACCGGCGATAGAAGCTGCATTTTCCAATGCTACACGGGCTACTTTGGCAGGGTCGATAACACCTGTTTTGCAGAGGTTTTCGTACACGTCCGTGTGGGCGTTGTAGCCGAAGTCGCCTTTACCTTCTTTTACCTTCTGGGCAATTACGGCACCTTCCTTGCCGGCGTTGATTGCGATCTGGCGAAGCGGTTCTTCAATGGCACGTTTGATGATTTCGATACCGATTGTTTCATCATCGTTTTCGCCTTTCAGGTCTTCCAACACTTCGATGGCACGGATGTAAGCCACACCGCCGCCCGGAACGGTTCCTTCTTCGATGGCAGCACGGGTGGCACTCAATGCGTCTTCCACGCGGTCTTTCTTTTCCTTCATTTCCACTTCGGAGGGTGCGCCTACGTAGAGTACGGCAACGCCGCCTGCCATCTTAGCCAAACGTTCCTGCAACTTTTCCTTGTCGTAGTCGGAGGTAGTCGTTTCAATCTGCGCCTTGATTTGAGAGATGCGTCCTTCGATGGCACTCTTTTCGCCGGTACCGTCAACGATGGTCGTATTGTCTTTGTTGACAACCACCTTTTCGGCTGTTCCCAGCATTTCCATCGTGGCACCTTCCAGCTTCATGCCCGTTTCTTCGGAGATTACCTGACCGCCCGTGAGGATGGCGATGTCTTCCAACATAGCCTTGCGGCGGTCGCCGAAGCCCGGAGCCTTTACAGCGCATATCTTCAAAGAGCCGCGCAGACGGTTTACCACCAGCGTTGCCAAAGCTTCACTGTCGATGTCTTCGGCAATGATCAGCAACGGACGACCCGTCTGTACCGTTTGTTCCAAGATGGGAAGAAGTTCCTTTAATACGGAAATCTTCTTGTCGTATATCAAGATGAAGGGGTTTTCCAACTGGGCTTCCATCTTTTCCGTATCGGTTACGAAATAAGCAGAAATATAACCGCGGTCAAACTGCATACCTTCTACCACGTCCACCGTGGTTTCCGTTCCTTTGGCTTCTTCTACGGTGATAACGCCTTCGGTCTTCACCTTCTGCATGGCTTTGGCAATCAGTTTGCCGATGCTTTCATCACCGTTGGAAGAAATCTTGGCAACGTTCTCAATCTTTTGCAGGTCAGCGCCTACTTCTTCGGCTTGAGAAGCCAAGTGTTTAACAACTTGGGCAACAGCTTTGTCGATACCGCGTTTCAAATCCATCGGGTTGGCACCGGCAGTCACGTTCTTCAAACCTACACCGATGATAGACTGTGCCAAAATCGTTGCCGTAGTCGTACCGTCGCCGGCATGGTCGTTGGTCTTGGAGGCAACTTCCTTCACCAATTGGGCACCCATGTTTGCAAACGGGCATTCCAATTCTATTTCCTTAGCCACCGTCACGCCGTCCTTTGTGATATGGGGAGCACCGAATTTCTTTTCGACAATCACATTACGTCCCTTCGGGCCGAGCGTAATCTTTACGGCGTTAGCCAACTCATCCACGCCCTTCTTCAAAAGGTCGCGGGCTTCCATATTAAACTTAATCTCTTTAGCCATGATGCTTTGTTTTTATTTATTTGTTTTTATTGGGGGTCAGGGGTTGCCTGTCCTCCATCTTCTTCAAATGATTGCCAAAATGTCAGATTGGCGCATGATGAGGAACTGTTCGCCCTCAAATTCGATTTCGGTACCGGCATACTTGCCATATAATACCTTGTCACCCGGCTTTACGACCATCTCTTCATCTTTTGTTCCGTTTCCTGCGGAAACTACTTCACCTTTCAGCGGCTTTTCTTTGGCTGAATCGGGGATAATAATCCCACCCACTGTTTTTTCTTCTGCTGCAGCCGGCTTGATAAGCACTCTGTCTGCTAATGGTTTCATGTTCATTTTCGTTCTATTTTTAATTAGTTATACAAATAATTTTCTAACATGGTTGTTACAATTACAAAATACGTGCCAAAAACAGTCGTTGGCAAGGGGAAACGTATAAGTACGGAGTAGTTACAATTACAAAATACGTGCCAAAAACAGTAGGTGCGTGATAAAAATTGATAGAAACAAAATAATATCATGTTTCTGATGTTGTACAGAAGTCCTGCACCTTAGATTTGCCCCATGTGAAAAAGCAGTAATATTGCAGGATTAAAGCAATAAATTTAAGGCATTGCTAATGAAGGACATTTAGCGTGCCATTTCGATAATGCATTAATAGTAAAACAGATATTTCCAACATCTCTGCTTTCTTGGAACAGCATTTGGACTTTCTTCTTGTTCCTGCCAAAAAGTGCCTGAACAAACTGTTGTATCCTTCTGCCGTGAAGATTTCCGCTTTGGTTTGCAGATGCTTTTCTTGAGGTATGATGCTCCCGTAAGGTTTCCGGTAATTGCCTGCAATCCTGTTCATGCCGTGATGCTTTATTTTGTTCCTAAACTTTCCGGCTGTTTGACCGCTTCTGTCCCCGATGACAAAATCAGGGAACCGTTGCTGCATTTGGAACAATTCATACTCTTTTTTCCTGCAAATACAGGTAAGCATTCTTAATTAGCAATGCCAATTCAAGAAGAAAGGAAGCCGTATAATAAACCATAGTCCTGCAAAAGAAGACAGGGAAATTCCCCATAAAACTGTTTCGCATTTAATAGCTTCTCCCCGCATAGGCGTTGAGTTTTTCAATAAAGTCAGGCTTACAGGAGAATACCGTTATCAAGGACACTACAACAATTTTTTTGCAGTAAAGATAGGCTATGTGATTGGGGTCAAGAGATAAGGAGGATTTGACAGATAATTTGATGCGGCTGCTCTGATTATTTTTTTGCCATAAAAGTAGCGCATTGAATAATCTTTCTACATTTGCGGGGTAAATTAAATGTGGAAACAACAACAATAACACCCATGAAAATTGTATTAAACATCTTGCTTGTTGCAGCCGTTGCGGTACTTGCTTACATGTGTATCAGCAGTATTCTGGTACCTATCAATTTTGATTCGGAAAAGAAACTGCGTGACGATGCCATTATCGAACGTCTGGTGGAAATCCGCAAAGTCCAGCTTGAATACAAGAATGTACATAAGACACATGCAGGCACTTTCGATGATTTGGAAAAGTTCCTGACCGAGCATAAGATTCCATTTATTATGAAGGAAGGTGTATTGACCGATGAACAGTTGGAAAAGGGCATGACCGAGCAGGAAGCCGTAAAGCAGGGTTTTATCAAACGTGATACGTTCTGGGTGTTGGCAAAGGATACGTTGCTGGGCAAGGATTACGATGTGTCCAAGTTCCGTTTCGTTCCGCAGGTAGAGGGTGATATTCAATTTGCGATGGATACGGCGACTCTCACATCAACCTCCGGCTACGAAGTGAAGGTGTTTGAAGCCGGTGTGAAGTTTGAAGACTATCTGGTCGGGCTGAACCCTCAACTGCGTTACAACCTGATTGATAAAGCACAAAAGCAAAGCAAATACCCCGGCTTGCGTGTCGGTGCATTGGACGAAATCAACAACAATGCAGGAAACTGGGAATGATGAACCGTATCCCAGATACGCTGACAGCAGATACTTCCGGGAAATTTACAGTGTCCATCCGGCTTCGGTCGGGTGGACTTTCTTTTTCGGGATATATACCTTCCGCAGCGGGCAGTTTCTTCTATCAGGAGGCGGAGTTTGACCGGAGTGTTTCCTATATAACGTCCCTCAAAGACTTCTTTTATGCCAATGAGTTCTTTGAATGGACGTATAACCGGATACATATCGTTCCCCTTTCTTCCCAATATACGATCGTGCCGCAGGCATTGTTTGACGAGAAGCGAAAAGAGGAGATGTTCGCGTTCAGCTTCTCCCGTCCGGAAAACGCTTGCCTGTTCAACACTTTGGACAATGAGCAGGCGGTTATTGTCTTCGGCATCGACAAAGAGGTGCATGAGTTTTGTTCCCGTTCCTTCATCAATCCCCTGTTTGTCCATCCGGTCACCCCTCAATTAGCCCTCTGCAAACGGCAAAGCCGTATCAGTCCCTCCCGCCGCATGTACGGGATACGGCATGACAAGGCACTTGACATCTTCTGTTACGAGCAAGGACATTTGACCTTGGTAAACACCTTTCAGGCGGAAACGCTTGACGACATTCTCTACTATCTGCTGTTTGTATGGCGGCAAGCTGGCATGGATCAGGAGAAAGACGAACTGTATCTTTTCGACAACACAGGCAAGTACAACGCCCTCACCCATATTCTTCACACCTACCTCCGGCAAATCCGCCCCGTAGAGATTCCTACTGAGGCTTACCTGCTGGGAACGGACATGGCGCGTATGCCGGCGGACATAATCAGTCTAGCAGTATGCGAATTATAAGCGGAATATACGGGCATAGGCGGTTTCAAGTGCCTGCCTCATTTGGTGCACGACCGACGACCGACTTTGCCAAGGAGAACATCTTTAATGTACTCGCCAACCTGACAGACTTTGACGGCTTGGATGCCCTCGACCTCTTTGCCGGCACGGGGAGCATCAGCTTTGAACTCCTTTCGCGCGGTTGCCGGCAGGTGACCGCCGTAGAGCGAACATCTGCCCACGCCGGCTTTATCGAAAAAGTGGCGAAAGAATTAAAGACGGATGCGCTCCGACTGATACGCGGCGATGTGTTCCGCTACCTGAATGCCGCACCGAAAGGAGGCTTTGACTTTATCTTTGCCGATCCGCCTTATGCTTTGCCGGAACTGCCCGACTTGCCTTCCCTCATCTTGGAACGCGGGCTTTTGCGCGAAGGAGGTATCCTTGTCATGGAACATTCCAAGCAGAATGACTTCTCCGCCCTGCTTGCCTTCCGGCAGCACAGGGCTTACGGGGCGGTCAATTTCAGTATATTTATTTAGAAGTTTTGCATATCGCACAGCTTCCTGTAATAGCCGTCCAGCCGCAGAAGTTCCTCGTGACAGCCGCGCTCTACGATTTCGCCCTCGTGCATGACGCAGATTTCATCCGCCTTGCGGATGGTGGAGAGGCGGTGGGCGATGACAAGAGTGGTACGGTTGCGCATTAGGTTTTCCAAAGCATCCTGCACAAGGCGTTCCGACTCGGTGTCCAAAGCAGAAGTGGCTTCGTCCAGTATCAGGACGGGAGGGTTTTTCAGTATGGCACGGGCGATGCTGATGCGTTGCCGCTGTCCGCCGGAGAGCTTGCCGCCGCGGTCGCCGATGTTGGTATGATAGCCATTTCCGGAAGCAACGATAAACTCGTGCGCATTGGCGATACGGGCGGCTTCCTCCACTTGTTGCTGTGTGGCATCGTTCACGCCGAAGGAGATGTTGTTGAAGAAGGTATCATTGAAAAGGATGGCATCCTGATTGACGTTTCCCATCAGGTTGCGAAGATTGAAAAGGGTGGTGTCGCGAATGTCCGTGCCGTCTATGCGGATGCTGCCCTTGCTGACCTCATAGAAGCGGGGAAGCAGGTCTGCCAGCGTACTCTTGCCCGACCCCGACTGCCCGACAAGGGCGACCGTATGCCCTTTCGGTATCTCCAGACTGATGCCTCTCAGCACCCATTCCGTCCGGTACTTGAACCAAACGTCATCGAAAGTAATCCGCTCCTTCAACGCAACAGTTTTCGGATGTACCGGATCGTTGATGTCAGACTCCGCCGTCAGTATCTTATCCACACGGACGACCGACGCCAGCCCCTTCTGTATCGCATAAGCCGCCTTGCTCAAATCCTTGGCAGGATTAATCAGGCTGTAGAATATCACCAGATAATAAATAAAGGTGGAAGCCTCTATCGTGTTGTTTTCCGACAGGATAAGCGACCCGCCATACCAGAGAACGGCGGCAATGGCAGCCGTGCCGAGAAACTCGCTCATCGGATGCGCCATCTGCTGACGGCGGTAGATGCGGTTCGTGATGTTGCGGAAGGTCTCATTGTCCTTTTCAAAACGTTCCTGCACCTTGCCTTCGGCGTTGAAAGCCTTAATGATGCGCAGTCCGCTCAGCGTCTCCTCTATCCGGCTCATCAACAGTCCCCACTGTTGCTGACCGACCAGGGATTTCCGTTTCAACTTCTTCCCCACAAGCCCCATCAGATAACCCGCCACGGGAAGCAGAACCAGCACAAACACCGTCAGCTGCCAGCTGATAATCAGCATCCCCGCCAGATAAACCACAATCAGTATCGGATTCTTAAACAGCATGTCCAGCGAACTCATGATAGACGTCTCAATCTCGTTCACATCGCCCGACACACGGGCAATAATATCCCCCTTCCTCTCTTCGGAAAAGAAGCTCAAAGGCAACTGCGTAATCTTCCGGTTGATTTGATTGCGAATGTCCCGCACCACCCCCGTGCGTATCGGTATCATCGTATAAAAAGCCATATACATGGCGGACACTTTCAGGAAAGTCATCACAATCAGGAACAAGCCGAGAACGACCAGCGTATAAGTCCCCCCTTTCGTTTCAATCAACCGGCTCGTCAGCCAGAAAAAGTTATTCTGCACAGCATCCGGCGCAGCCGCCCAAGACTCCAGCGACACGGGGTTAAACACCCACTCCGTATAGACGTAAGTCTTCTCATTAATCTTAAAAAGGATATTAAGAATAGGAATAATCAAGGCAAAGGAAAACAGATTAAGCACCGCAGACAGAATATTAAACGCCACATTCGCCGTCAAATACTTTTTATAAGGTGGCACAAACCGCCTGAGAACATGCAGAAATTCTTTCATTTGTCAAAAGGGGATTATTTTCAAAGCCTTGCAAAGACAAAAGTAGTTGATTTTTCCTGTTTCCATAAGAAAGCAGGGGCAAGAGATTTCAGCCCCACATGCAACGCAGCGGAATGTGGGGTTTCAGGTGTACAATTTTTCATTCTTTAGAGACGAAGCCTTATTCCTCTCTGACGAAGCCTTTCGTCACACTGACGAAGCCTTATTCCTCACTGACGAAGTCTTATTCCTCGCTGACGAAGCCTTATTCCACTTTGAAACGGTCAAAACCCTCTTGTTTGTGACCCCTCCCCATGCCTGAAAACGCTGTTTCAAGTGGAGTAGCACTTACTTCTCACTGACGAAGCCTTACTCCTCACTGACGAAGCCTTTCGTCACACTGACGAAGGCTTATTCCTCACTGACGAAGCCTTATTCCTCTTCGCGTATGCCCTTCGTCACAAAGGTTGATGCCTGCGTAAGCCGGCCTTACTCCTCCGTCTCTCTTCCTGACGACAGGATAAAGAAAACGGTGACTATATCCAACTTTACAGTTGAAAAATAGTTATGCAGATGCCCCTAACCTGAGGGCTTGGGGCAGGGCTTGGAAAAGTTTCAGGCATAAAGTGATGTCCCCATTCATTTGATTTTAACTTTGCAGGCGTTGGTGCAACAGAAATGGTTACGGTTTTCTCCAACTAAAATCATACTTGATAAAATGAAAGGAATTGTGCTGGCAGGCGGTTCGGGCACGCGCCTGTATCCCGTCACGAAAGGTATTTCAAAGCAGCTGTTGCCTGTTTACGACAAGCCGATGATTTATTATCCCGTGTCGGTGCTTATGCTGGCGGGGATTCGGGAGATATTGATTATATCCACGCCGCACGATTTGCCTGGATTTCGGCGGCTGCTGGGCGACGGGGCGGACTACGGGCTGCATTTCGAGTATGCCGAGCAGCCTTCGCCGGATGGGCTGGCGCAGGCGTTTATTATCGGTGCGGACTTTATCGGAACGGATGCCGCTTGTCTGGTGCTGGGTGATAATATCTTTTACGGACAGCGGTTTACGGGTATGCTGAAAGATGCGGTGCGGGATGCGGAAGAGGACGGGAAGGCGACCGTTTTCGGTTATTACGTGAATGATCCGGAGCGTTACGGCGTGGCGGAGTTTGACAGGGACGGCAATGTGCTTGGCATAGAGGAGAAACCGGCGAAGCCCAAATCCAACTATGCCGTTGTCGGGCTTTATTTCTATCCGAACAAAGTTGTAGAGACTGCCCGCCGCATCCGTCCGTCGGAACGGGGCGAGTTGGAGATTACAGCCGTCAATCAGGAGTTTTTGAAAGAGAAAGCCTTGAAAGTGCAACTGCTGGGGAGGGGTTTCAGCTGGTTGGACACGGGGACGCACGATTCCCTGTCGGAAGCTGCCACCTTTGTGGAGGTGGTCGAGAAGCGGCAGGGGCTGAAAATTGCCTGTCTGGAAGAGATTGCTTACAGCAAGGGATGGATAGATGCCGCCAAGCTGCGGGAAATAGCCGCGACCATGTCGAAAAATCAATACGGGCAGTATCTGCTGAAACTGTTGAAATTAAAAGATGAAGAAAGACAGTAAAATATATGTAGCCGGTCATCGGGGACTGGTGGGTTCGGCTATCCTGAAAAACCTGCAGCAGAAGGGCTATACCTCCCTCGTATGCCGAACGCATAGCGAAACGGATTTGACCGACCGGCAGGCAACAGAGGACTTCTTCGCCCGCGAAAAGCCGGAGTACGTCTTTCTGGCGGCGGCGCATGTGGGCGGGATTATGGCGAACCTGCGGTATCGCGCGGACTTCATCTATCAAAATCTGATGATTCAAAGCAACGTGATTCACGCTGCACATATATATAAGGTGAAAAAGTTGCTGTTTCTCGGCAGCACCTGCATCTATCCGCGAGAGGCACCGCAACCGATGCGCGAGGATGCTCTGCTGACCTCTCCTTTGGAATATACCAACGAGCCGTATGCCATCGCCAAGATAGCCGGCATCAAAATGTGCGAAAGCTATAACCTGCAATACGGCACTAACTTCCTGTCCGTCATGCCGACCAACCTCTACGGGCCAAACGATAACTTCGATTTGGAAACTTCGCACGTTGTCCCCGCCATGATGCGGAAAATGCACCTTGCCAAAGCCTTGCGCAACGGGGATTGGACAGCCTTGTGCAAAGACTTGGACAAACGACCGGTCAAAGCCATCTTCGGAAATGCCCCGAAGCAGGATATTATCAACCTGCTGCAATCCTTCGGCATATACGATGACCATGTGGAATTATGGGGAACGGGTACGCCTCTCCGCGAACTGCTGTGGAGCGAAGAGATGGCGGATGCTTCTGTGTATATTATGGAGCACGTAAACTTCACCGACACAGCCTCTCCCCTCTCCGACTCCTCCGAAATACGGAACACTCATATAAACATTGGCACGGGAAAAGAGCACAGCATCCGAGACATCGCCCGCTTCATACAAACCGCAGTCGGCTACGGCGGCGAGATACGCTTCGACACGTCCAAGCCGGACGGGACAATGCGGAAACTGACGGACGTAAGCAAGCTGCACGCATTAGGCTGGCGGCATACGGTAGAGGCGGAGGAAGGGGTCAGGCGGCTTTACAAGTGGTATAATGGAGGGCAATAAACATGCGTTATGAATACTGTCGCTTACTCTTGATAATGAAGAATTTTTATATCATCTATGTATGGCATACGAATCGGTTGATAAATTACAGAAAGTATTAGCAGATGATGTTTTTAAGTACACGAAAGATCCCAAAAAGGCTGCAGGACGGACTTTGGGGACACTTGTTGAGGTTATCACCTATTATCTCCTTAAAACTTGGGGGTTTAACAACCAAATTTCAATAGAACGCGGACTTGAAGAATATGGTAACCCCGACATTACTCACAATGTAGAATACGCTTTGCATCCAACCGTTCGCAACTCAACCATAACCATTGACAAATCCGACAAATTAATAACTGCCAACATCGTACTCAAAGCACTTGAAGCAGCAAACTTTGACTTAAATGGTTTAGAAAGAAAATCAAACAATCTTTTAAGCAACGGTATTTTGAGAAATGCCTGCACTATTGCGGCATCCGACAACTCATTTTTATTGACAAGTATCAAAACAGATAAGGGCGATACATTGGAATTGCACGTGTACGAACAGAGCAAAAAACCTTATGTCATCTTTGAATGCAAGCGGGTTGGCATTGAAGAGGGAATGAGCAAAGGCCCTCAAACTATTGAAAAAGCAAAACAGGGTGCGTATGTTGCACGAACAGCCTCTTCTCTTCAAAAAATCAGAACGGAGACAGGCGAACTTCACGGTATTATTTACAAAAGCAACGGCTCGTATATCATCAAACCGTTCGTTGATTTGATGGAAGAAGTAGTCTATTCCAACGATAAAGAATTGTTGAGGCGTTTCATTCTGACGGTCGGCATTGTAAGCAATCACGGAAACTGGTTCACATCTGAAAATCCAAACAAAGAACTGAAAGTATTGGTACAGTCTTACGACTGGTTGCTTTTCCTCACTGACAAAGGATTGTCTGAGTTTATTGACCATCTTTTATTAAATCCTCCAAAGGAACAAAAGTTTATCAGAGAGGTTTTTCTTTCGAGTTACACGGAAGGGAAAACGAAAAACCAGTTCACCAAAGTTCAAATGAATTTGGAAGCAAACAGACTTTTGCTGGATTATTTTAACGCGAACTTAAAGGCTGTTGAAAGTTGGTTTAACATCATTTCTCCTAACGTAAAAAAACTTTCGGATCTGAAAAGCGAACTGAGCGAATTGACAAACAAAGACTGGGCAGCAATACTAAAATGAGCGCAGGGCGAAGCATAAATACATTGAGCCAAAGTTGGGGAACGCCTCACAAATACGTGAAGGCGGTTAGAGAGGTGTTTGACGGACACATTGACCTTGACCCGTGCTCCAATAAATATTCGATTGTCCGTGCAAGAGTTGAATATTGCTTGCCTGAACACGACGGACTTAAGGAAAGTTGGAATTACCCTGCAATCTATGTAAATCCCCCTTACGGTATTGACAAGGAAAGAGGGACAACAATAAAAAGCTGGCTGGCGCGATGTGCTAATGCTTATGAAGAATATCATTCGCAAGTTTTAGCCCTTGTCCCTATTGCCGCAAACACAACGCACTGGAAAAAGTACGTTTTCACAAAAGCAAAATCCATTTGCTTTTTATATGATACACGGCTTCGTTTTTTGGAGAACGGAAAAGACAATGGGAAAGGGGCACCAATGGCTTGTGCCATGATTTACTGGGGAGACAACCCGCATAGATTTTTTGAAGTATTTATTGAATATGGAGCAGTCGTTGACATTTCAAACTTAATCGGCGAGCAGATCGGAGCAGACCGGAAAACTTTAGAGTTATTTCATTAAATTATCAATATACATGGAACTGAACTTTGATAAATCAGGCGGCTTAATCCCCGCCGTCATACAGGATAACAACACCAGCAAAGTGTTGATGCTGGGCTTTATGAATGAAGAAGCCTACCGGCAGACTGTAGAAACCGGCAAAGTAACTTTCTTCAGCCGGACGAAGAATCGCCTCTGGATGAAAGGGGAAACGAGCGGGAACACCTTGCAGGTGATAAGCATAAAGGCGGACTGCGACAATGATACGCTGCTTATCAAGGTCGAACCTGCCGGCCCCGTCTGCCATACGGGCGAGGACACCTGCTTCGGGGAGAAGAACGAAGAGGATGTCATGTTCCTGAAACTCTTGCAAAACTTCATCGAACGCCGCCGCCAAGAAATGCCCGAAGGCTCTTACACCACCTCGCTCTTCAACAAAGGCGTAAACCGTATGGCGCAAAAAGTGGGCGAAGAGGCTGTGGAAACTGTCATTGAAGCGACCAACGGCACCGAAGAAGGCTTTATCTACGAAGCCTCCGATTTGATGTATCACCTCATTGTCTTGCTGACAAGCAAAGGCTTGCGGATTGAGGATTTGGCTAAGGAGCTGAAGAAGCGGCATAAATAACTGAGGCACTATCAAATTGGCAGTTGCCATGCAAGAGCGCAAGCATACGGCAAACGAACTTATTAACTGATGTTATGCAGATGCCCTGAAGGGGCAAAAGATTTCAGCCCCACATGCAGCAAAGCGGAATGTGGGGTTAAAAGATGATACCGGTAAGGAAGTCCTGAAAGGACGACCGAATACATATTGCATCGTAAACCGTCGTTTGTAGTTTGTATCGTTCTTTCAGAACTTTATTGATATGCACTTGTCATAACGTAACCCCACATTCCGCTTCGCTGCATGTGGGGCTGAAATCTTTTGCCCCGAAGGGGTATCTGCGTAACATCAGTTAATAAAATAGAACAGGCCTGTTCACTTAACCTCCCACACTTCCCCCTTCATCAGCACTTCTTTCAGCGTCCGTGCCGGATTCTTAGCCTGCACCTCGGCAATCTGCCCGGCAACAGCCTCATCATAGCAGGGAGCTTCCACTTCGCGGATAACACCCAACGCAAGCGGCATGTCATCCTTCATCAAGGAAAGCATCAGGTGAAGGGCGATATCCTTTTCATGTGCATCATGCACGAGGATGTCGTCAAGCGTATAGCCGTCTTTGCCGACAGTGACAGCTTTCAGTTTCAGCCCGTCCAGCACAAGCCCTTTCTCGTTGTCCTTGCCAAACAGCATCTTTTCGCCGTGGCGCAGGAAGATAGTACGTTCGGCGCGGTATTCCTTGTCAGTGATGTGCTTGTGGATGCCGTGATTGAAGATGACACAGTTCACCAATACTTCCACTACCGATGCCCCTTTATGGCGGGCAGCTTCGGCGAATACCTCCGTCGTATTCTTCAAATCCACGTCAATCGTCCGTGCAAAGAAGTTGCCGCGAGCACCCAACGCTAGCTCGGCAGGAATAAACGGCTCTTCCACCGTCCCGAAAGGCGAGCTTTTGGAAACAAACCCGCGCTCGGACGTAGGGGAATACTGCCCCTTGGTCAATCCGTATATCTTGTTGTTGAACAAGGCAATGTTGAGATTTACATTTCGCCGCACGGCATGGATAAAATGATTGCCACCGATGGCGAGACAGTCGCCGTCGCCCGTCACCACCCATACGCTCAAATCGGGACGGGCAGTTTTCACCCCTGTCGCAATGGCTGCCGCACGTCCGTGTATCGTATGGAAACCATACGAATTCATATAATAAGGCAGGCGGGAGGAACAGCCGATGCCGGAGATAACGGCTACATTGTGCGGAGCCGTGCCCAATTCCGCCATCGCCTTGTGTATGCAATTCAACACGGCATGGTCGCCGCACCCCGGACACCAGCGTACATGCTGGTCGCTCTTGTAATCCTGCGCCTGATATTTCAATGCTTCTTCCATTCCTTTTATTCCTCCACTATTTTAGTAAACTCTTCAACTAAACGGCTGACAACAAACGGCTGCCCCTTCACACGATTAAACTTGTACGGATTAAATCCGGCAATATTGCTCCGCAGATAGTTGGCAAACTGTCCCTTGTTCTGTTCCGCCACTACTACTTTCCCGTATCTCTTCAATACCTCTTCCGTATTCTTCGGCAGCGGATTGATGAACTTGAAATGAGCCAACGCCACTTTCAGCCCCCGCTCGTGCATGGTTTCCATCGCTTCATACAAATGCCCGTAAGTGCCTCCCCAGCCGACAATCAGCAGGTCGGCATCCGTGTCGCCAGACACTTCCAGCGCGGGAATGAACTCCGCAATCCGGTCAATCTTCGCCTGACGGGTCTCCACCATCTTCTGATGGTTCATGGCTTCGGTGGAAATGGCACTCGTGTTATAGTCCTTTTCCAGTCCGCCGATGCGGTGCGCAAAGCCTTCCGTGCCGGACACTGCCCAATAACGCACCAGCGTGTCGGGATTACGGCGGTAAGGCTTCCACACCTGTTCGCCTTTATATTGATCCGCATAGGGAGGCTTTACGGCAGGATAGGTATCCAAATCGGGCAACTTCCAAGCGGAAGAGCCGTTGGCAATGAAAGAATCGCTCAGGAGGATGACCGGTGTCATGTGTTCAACCGCCAGCTTGCCAGCCCAGAAGGCGGCATCGAAACAGTCGGTCGGCGTGGCAGCCGCTATGACAACTACCGGACTCTCGCCGTTGCGTCCGTACAAAGCCTGCATTAAGTCGGTCTGCTCGCTTTTGGTCGGCAAGCCTGTGGAGGGGCCTCCCCGCTGCACGTCCACCACGACTAACGGCAACTCGGCAATCACCGCCAAGCCAATCGCTTCGCTTTTCAACGCCAAGCCCGGGCCCGAAGTGGAAGTAACCCCCAGCGCACCGGCAAAACTTGCGCCGATAGCCGTGCTGACCCCCGCAATCTCATCTTCAAACTGAAGCCCTTTCACGCCCAATTCCTTGCGCCCCGACAATTCATGCAATATATCGGTGGCAGGCGTAATGGGATAACTTCCAAGAAAAAGCCTCAGCCCCGCCTTTTCGGCAGCGGCTATCAGTCCGTAGGAAAGAGCCTTGTTGCCGTTCACATCCGTGTAGAAGCCCGGCGCGGTCTTCTTGCTTTCGATGCGGTAGGTCGATACGCTTGCGTCAATGTTGTTCCCGTAATTGTATCCATCGGTAAGCACCTTGATATTAGCCTTCACGATGCCCGGCTTTTTCGCAAACTTGCTTTCCAATAAATGTATTGCGCCTTCCAGCGGGCGTTCAAAAAGCCAGCAGACCAAGCCCAGCGCAAACATATTCTTGCAGCGGAGAGCCGACTTATTGTCCAAACCAAATTCCGCCAAGCCTTCCTTCACCATTGACGAGACGGGAGCCGCCACCACCTGCACCGTTGTCAACCCCAGCTCCCCGAAAGGGTCGTCCGTAGCAAACTGTGCCTTTTCCAAATCCTCTTTCTTAAATGAATCGGTGTCGATAATTACAATCGTATCCGGCTTCAAATATTTCACATTCACCTTCAACGCCGCCGGATTCATAGCCACCAGCACATCCGCCTTGTCGCCGGGCGTAAATATCTTCCGGGAACCCAAGTGCACCTGAAATCCCGACACACCGCTCAACGAGCCTTGCGGCGCGCGAATTTCCGCCGGAAAATCAGGGAACGTGGATATTTCATTCCCGAAGATTGCCGACAGATTGGAGAAAATCGTCCCGCTCAACTGCATTCCGTCGCCGGAATCCCCTGAAAAGCGCACGACCACCTTCTCCAACGTCATTACTTTTGTCTGTTCTGCCATAAAATAAAGGATTGTGTTATAAACTATAAGCGGCGGCAAAGTTATACAACTTTATGAAAAAGTTACACAACGTTATCAAAATAGCCAAGTCCCTGCGGGCGAACGCATTCAACCTCTCCCCAGACCCCTCTCCACAAGAGAAGAGAGAAAGCCAAAGGGGATACGCAGTATCTCCTCTGAAAATGAGCGATTTAAGCTATTCAAAAAGTTTAGCGGCTATTCAAGAAGAATAGCGACAGTTCAAAAAGAATAGTAACTATTCAAGAAGTTTAGCGCCAGTTCAATCAGTTTCTGTTGTCGTAGCTACGCCCAAAGCGAAAATAGTAGAATTTGTATAGATAATCGAGAAAAAGTAGATTATCTATGCAAATTCCACTATTCTTGCGCCTGAATTTAATTGATGAGAACATGATTGATTTGGAAAAGTTCGGAAATATACCCCTTAATCATGCGGCGTGTTGCGCAGTCGTCCCGAAGGAATGCAAGATTTCAGCCCCACATGCAGCGAAGCGAAATGTGGGGTTACAGACAGTGCCGTCAGGAAAGTTCTGAAAGAACAATACAAATACAAAATGCAACATATACTATTCGGTCGTTCTTTTAGAACTTATTGGTAATTGCTCTTTTAACCCCACATTTCGCTTCGCTCCATGTGGGGCTGAAATCTCCCGTCCCTTCGGGACGACTGCGCAACATGAGATATAATATAAACTAATTTATATCATATACTTAGATATAATCAGGCAATGTACTGAGGCGGGAAAGAAGAAGGGGGAATTGAGGATGTTTATGAAGATTTTTAAGAATCTTGCAAGACAATAAATAATTAAAGGATATTAAATATGGATAGTGAAAAATGGGGTTTTCTAAGAGAAACTATTGAAGATGCAAAAAAGGCTGGTATTGATGAAGATACCGGTTTACATAGAACAGGGCTCGAAGAATATTTAAAAGTTATTTTCCCAAAGGTTGATGACTGGATTCATGACAAAAGTTGCAGTGGGTGGAAAAGAAAAGTAAGACCAGATTATAGAAGTGAAAGTTTAAAACTAATAATTGAATTTGATGGTTTGCAACATTTACTAATATTGATAAAATATCAGATGATATTGAAAAGACTAAGTTTTATAAAGAATTAGGATACAAAGTAGTTCGAATTCCTTATTTTATTCAATTAACAAATAAAGTCGCAGAAACTTTATTTGGAGTAAAAGTTAATGAACAATTATTTAATGAATCAATCCCTTCGTTAGGAATTAAAGGCAGAAATTCACTAGCAAATCTATGCCCTGCTGGCGTAAAACGAATGGCAGAAGAGTTTGCGAAATTTCCAGAACAATATAAAATAAATGTTGAATTTTTAAAACAGCAAAATGATACCTTAAGAAGTGGTGTAGAATATTTAGAAAAAGAATACAATAAGTTAATTATGAATTATGAATAAAAATATTGAATATGAAAAATTTGCACAAGATATTTATCAAGTAATGATAAATACTCAAGGCATTACGATTGATGTTCAGCACAATGTCAAACTTAAAGGGAAATCAGGACAAAAACATTAAATAATATTGTATTGAATTTTATGCAATTGGTTGGCAGGATTAATTTCTTTTCACCAAACCTTCTTTGAAGAGACCTTCAATAAAAATAAAAAGAGCGGTGCTCCAATCAAGTATGACTGCACCAACGCCCTGCACGAAGTGATGCAACAAACGGCGTCACGCATTGTCCCGCAGGGACAACACTTTATTAACCGTATGCTTCAGCTTACGGGTAAGAAGACACGAGTACTCACAATCGTCCCGCATGGGACGACACTAAAAATAATGTAATGAGTTACATTAATCTACTTATACATGCCGTTGTCCGCACTTACAAAAGCGAACAAACATTGCCAGCAGACGACAGAGTGAAATTTCTGTATCAAGAAATGTGGGGTATCATTAAAAATAAAGGCGGCTATCTTTATCGTATTAATTCTATGCCCGACCATGTACATTTACTTTTTACCATGCCTGCTACAATTTCATTATCAGAGTTTATGCAAGCATTAAAGGGTTCCTCGAGTAAAATTCTCAAAACAAAAGAGGGCTTTGAAAAATTTGTGGCTTGGGGCGAAGGATATGCTGCATTATCCAAAAGTATGGGAGATAAACAAACGATTATCAATTATATAATCACCCAACAAGAACACCATAAAGCAACAACATTCAAAGATGAATATATTGCATTTATCAAGGAAATGGGCTTGGATTTCGATGAGCGCGATTGGGACAGGTAGTCAAAAGTGTCGTCCCTGCGGGACTTAGCAGATTGGATACTGTCTTCTGTCCGTAAGCTAAAGCATACGGTTAATAAAGTACTGTCCCTGCGGGACATAAAAATAAATCTTTTCACCAAACCTTCTTTGAGGAAACCTTCAATAAAAATAAAAAGAGCGGTGCTCCAATCAATGAAGTAATAATGCCCAAAGGGATTTCCAAAGTAGAAACAGTGCGGGCTAAATCATCTATTATCAGCATAAAACTTGCGCCTGATAAAAAGGATGCCGGCAGTAAAATGCGATGGTTGGCTCCTACGGTAAAGCGGGCTATATGCGGAATAATCAAACCTACCCAACCTATCAATCCTGTAATACTGACAATGGAAGCTGTAATCAAAGAAGCGCAACCGATTACCGTCAGGCGTAATTGACGGGTATTGACTCCCATGGCAGAGGCTTCACCGTCGCCAAACGACAGCACATTCAATTTCCATGAAGTCAGAAGCAACGGTATCAACGCCAACAGTACAACAGGTGCTACTACGGATAATTCTCTTGGCGAGACTTCCGATAGGCTTCCCATCAACCAAAAGGTAATGTCGGGCAACTTGGATTCGCTGTCGGCAATGTACTTCATCAGCGAGAGGAGTGCGCCAAACAGCGAACCTACTACCATCCCCGACAAGACCAGCATCAGTATCTTATCGTGATTTTGCCCAATCAAACGGCTGATAAACAAAGTAAACATCACAGCTCCTACTCCTGCAACAAATGCCATCATTTGTATTCCAAGTATTCCCATTGACATGATAATTGCCAAGGCTGCGCCGAAACCGGCTCCCGAACTGACTCCCAGCAAGTCGGGACTTACCATGGGGTTGCGAAACAAACCCTGATAGGCTGCGCCTGAAACAGCCAAACCGCCGCCGGCAAGTATAGCTCCGATGATACGGGGCATCCTGACCTGACTAATCAATATGGGAATATTCTCGTCGGTATAGTTTCCCAGAAATAAATAGTCGAGTATATCGCCCACAGCAATCGGGTATCTCCCCAAAGAAAAAGACACCAAAGTCACTAAAACCAATATTGCCGCCAAAGCAATGAGCCGGAGAGCATCTGTTGTATATCGTTTCATCAAACGCACAGCTCTTGCAAATCATCATCCAAGTCCAAAAGCATTTGAGCATATTTTTGTTGAATGGCGGCATACCGTTCCAACATCTTCATGCCAAAATTAGTAAGCACAGCACCTCCTCCATGAGTGCCTCCTCTTTGCCGGCTCACTACCGGCAGCGGGGCGGCAGTATTAATCTCTTTGATAATCGCCCAAGCCTGTTGATATGACATGCGTAATTCTTTGGAAGCGGCTAAAATAGAGCCTCTTTCGAGGATAAGCTGTAACAGCTCCACTCGTCTTGGGTTGAGAAAGCAACCGCCATTCTTGTCTATTTCCAGTTGGCTGACAATCTTATACGGACGATGCATTGTATCAGGTTGTTTTACGAATCGCCCTTATTTCCGGAATAGATTCTATGCACACTTTGGGTGCCAGTTCGCCAAAGCGGTCGCCCAAAGCAAGCAGTTTGAGCATCGACCAGAACTCCACTTTATTGCCAGTCCCTTTGCCGGCAGTTTCTTTCTTCAAGTCCTCCAACGTTTCTTTTGCCGTAAAACGGTCATAGACAACTATCGTATTCTCGCTTATTTCAGTAACGAAATTCAATTGGAGCGCAGGCCAGGTATAATAGATAAAGTTTTCCCTGACGCTTGCTGCTTTCTGACAAAGCAGCAATACATTGACAGGCTGAAACCATTGAATGGCAGAAGTCTTGCTGTAATCCAACGGGAAATAGACCGACAGTTCGGCAGGACTGAATGCCTCTGAAGCCATTACGATGCCCCGTTCGCCATCTTCATCTATACCTGCCGAAAGTATCGCCATCTTCTTGTCGGTAAGATAAAAGAAGTAAGGGTCTTTCGGTGATTTGCCGAAGACGTAACCTGCCCAGTACTGTCCAAATCCATAGCCGTTGGCTACAAACAACTGCGTCCACTCCTGCATGTCAATCATGGCAGCTGATTTACTTGTTAATTCATGTTACGCAGAAGTCCCGAAGGGACTATAGATTTCAGCCCCACATGCAGCGAAGCGGAATGTGGGGTTAAAGATGATGTCGGCAAGGAAGTTCTGAAAGAACGACCGAATAATAATATTGTATTGTAAACCACCATCATTTGTAGTTTGCATCGTTCTTTCAGAACTTTATTGGCATGTATTTGTCATAACCCCACATTCCGCTTCGCTGCATGTGGGGCTGAAATCTCTTGCCCTTTCAGGGCATCTGCGTAACATCAGTTGTTAATTACCATCTAAGCAATCAGATATTCTTCTACGGCTTTCCCTTCTTCGAGGGCATCAAGAATCTCATCTATCCTGTCTTGGGTAACACCGCCATACCAATAGTTGTTGGGTTGAACAACCAGCACGGGTCCCTGACTGCATACGCTCAGACAGGCGGTGGTGGTAACTACGGCATCAATGCCTCTGTCTGCACATTCTTCGGTAATGTACTGCAAAAAGGAAACAGCTCCCTGTTTGTTGCAAAACCCTTGTGCGTCTCCGGCAACCCGGTACGAGTTGCATACTAAAAACAAATAATCCGGCTTCTTCATTGCTTGACTGTTTTAATTGTTATTTCGTAATCAGTTCTCATTCTCATCCGCAGCCATTGCCTGCGTCGCGGCAACTCTCGCCGCACTTTGTATAGTCACTCCGGCAAAGGGTTTTGACGGGCAGGTTGAGATAGACCGCATCCAAACCTGCATCTATCAAACCGCTCATTTGTATGACCCTGATGCCGTTTTGCTGCATCACTTTCATCGGTGTTTCGCCAATACCTGCCACCAAGATTGCCTGACAATCGCCCAAAGTCTTTGCAGCCAACTCTTCCCAGCGTGCCATGCCTCTGCCTTCGGGCGGGGTGTTTCGGATTTCCACGAAGTGATAACCGTTCAATGATTTTTCAAACACATACACCTTGCGGGCTTCGCCCAAGTGAAGATTGACTAACAAGCCTTCGTTGCTCGCTACGGCTACCCGCGTGCGACCTTCGCTTCTATTTACTGTCATGGTAGAGAATTGCCCTATCATGTCCATTGCTACCGTATTGTCGTGACCCAATAAACCGGCAGCATCGGCACGGCAACGGGCGCAATGCGCCATCGGCTGGATGTGTTTGGAGATAGCGGCTTTAATGCCTTTCATCATCGGTTTCGACGGTTCGGGCAGGAGGGCAAACTCGGTGTTCTCCGTCGGATACAAGGGGATACAGTTCATCGTGTCTGCTCCCAAGGAAGCTACTTTTTGTGCGACCTCTTCTACTTCATCGTCATTGATGCCCGGGCAAACCACTGTATTGATCTTCACTGTGATGCCTTTTTCCTTGAGCTTGACGATGTTGCCAAGTTGCTGTTCGAGCAATACTTTTCCTGCCGCTTCGCCCCGATAGACACGACGGTTGAAGCGCACCCAGCGATACATATTTGCCAAGGTTTCGGGTCGCAGTGAGTTGATGGTAATCGTGACGTGCGACACGCCTATCTCTGCCAACTCATCAATATAGGGAGCCAAATCCAAACCATTGGTCGATAAGCAGAAGATTTTATCGGGGAAAGCCTGCTTCACCATCTTCATTGTATTGAGCGTTTCTTCGGGATTGGCGAAGGGGTCGCCCGGGCCTGCTATCCCAATCACACTGATGTTCGGAATCTTTTCCGTCAGTGCTTTCAGATAATGCACCGACTGCATGGGCGACAATACAGTACTTGTTACACCCGGACGGCTTTCGTTGCTGCAATCGTATTTGCGGTTGCAATAATTGCACTGGATATTACACTTCGGTGCTACCGGCAAATGCACGCGGGCATATTGGTGTTTTGCCTCTGCATTAAAACAGGGATGTTTGGAAATATCTTTCATCATTACATGTATTTATATCCTACGGATGATTTGCGTTGTTTATCTTCTAACAAGGTATTTACTATTTGCTCAAAAAGTATGGTGGTGCCTTCGTATCCCAGCAGGCGATTGTGTTGCGCTCCAATCCTGTCGTGAATGGGAAAGCCGGCGCGAACAATCGGAATATCCAGTTTGCGGGCAAGGTAATAGCCTTTACTGTTGCCGATAAATAAATCGGGCTGCAAGTCCAAGTCGTGAATGGCAGCCTCCATAGCCTCAAAAGTCATTCCCTGACCTACGATTATTTCTTCTGAATATAAGTCGCCGAGCACTTCTCGCAATGTCTGTTGAAGTGTTCCGCTTTCACCGCCTGTTGCGCATAAAACCGGTTTGATGCCTGTTTCAGCCGCAAAAGCCGCCAAGCCTACGACTAAATCTTCTTCGCCATAGATAACTGCCCTTTTCATGGAAACATACTTGTGCCCGTCGAAATACAAATCGACTAATCGCCCCCGTTGCTTCTGGTATTTCAGGGGAATTACTTTACCCGAAAGAGCAGATAACTGAGCGAAAAACTTATCCGATTCCCGGATGCCAATCGGCAGTCCGGTTCTGAAGTTATCTACGCCAAAAGCATTTTGCAGATATTCGCCGGCTGATTGTGTCAGGGTGGCATTCAAGATATAACCTAATTCGAGAGAGGAGGCAGCCCAAGGACTGTTTTCGATGGCTTCAATAGTCGTTCCCCCTTCGGGAATGCGTTGGTAACTGTCCCATGAAGTGCCGTCGAGCGTATCCGAATAATCGGGGAATATCATTGTCTTTAATGAAAAATCGGCAGCTATCTCTTTCAAATGACGAATGTCTTCGGGTGAAATCAGGTTGCAGAACAGGTTTAGCTGGTGGAGAGAAAGGGGATTGTCCGATGCTTTTCCTTTGGCTAAGGTTTTTACGGTGGCAAACACAGCTTCGTGAAAGCCTTCGTAATGCGTACCCTGATAGCTGGGGGTAGAAGCGAAAACCATTTCAGGCACCTCTTCATGCGTAGCCTGATATTCATAAATCAATCGCTGTACATCTTCGCCTATTGTTTCAGCCAAGCAAGTGCTGGCAATAGCAATGACCTGCGGATGGTATTGACTGATGATATTGTCTATACCCGTATTAAAATTCCTGTTGCCGCCGAAGATAGTGGTCTCTTCGCTGAAATTGGAAGAAGCAATATCCATTGTTTCCCGGAAATGGCTAATCAGGTAACGGCGGATATACGTAGCACAGCCTTGCGAGCCATGCAGCATCGGCAAAGCACCTTCAATCCCTTTGAAAGCAATACAGGCACCCAAGGGAGCGCATTGTTTGCACGCATTGCAGGAAGATGCCGCTTCTTTCATTTCATTCATAAGGCAAACCTCCATACAGGGCTACATACCGTTTCATAGACTTCCTTGGCAAAGTTGAGCATTCCCTCATAACCGGCTAAAGCCAATTTGCGTTCGTGGTTGTGGTCGCAAAAGCCGATACCTAATTTATAAGCAATCGGGCGTTCTTTTACGCCGCCAATAAACAGGTCTGCTCCGGTTTGTTTCACAAACTCCGACAATTCCACCGGATTGGAATCGTCCACCAAGATACAACCGTCGTCACAGATAGTTTTCAGCAGTTTGTAATCTTCCGTATCGCCTGTCTGTGTACCGGCAATGACAGTTTGCACACCTATCAGTCGCAATGCCTTCACCAAAGAGATGGCTTTGAAAGCACCGCCCACATAGATAGCAGCCTTCTTGCCCTGCAAAGCATTACGATAAGGCTCCAAAGCAGGAAGCAGGGTTTTCAGCTCCTCTTTGACCAAGTCGCGAGCATTGTCCATCAGTTCCTCCTTTCCAAAGAATTTTGCCACCTCATACAAAGCATCCGACATATCTTCTATGCCGAAATACGAAACCTTCCTGAAAGGAATACCGTATTGCTCTTTCATCGTTTTGGCGAGATGGAGCATGGAGCCGGAACATTGTACCACGTTCAAAGCTGCCCGATGGGCATTTTGAATATCATTCACCCGCCCGTCGCCCGTAATAGAGGCTGCTATTTCTACCCCAATCTTTTTATAATAATCCGCTAATATCCACAGTTCGCCGGCTAAGTTGAAATCGCCCAAAATATTGATGCTTATTGGAGAAATCACTTTACTCTCATCGGTGCCAACCAAAGTAGCCATTGCATCGCAGGCAATTTTGTAGCCGTCTTTCTTGGTGCCTTGAAAGCCTTCCGCCATGACGGGGATAACGGGAATGTGTTTTAGTTTTTCTACTTGCCGACACACCGATTGCACATCGTCACCTATCACGCCTACGATGCAGGTGGAATACACAAAAGCCGCTTTGGGTTGGTACTTGTCGATGAGTTCAACTAAGGCGGCATAGAGTTTCTTTTCTCCGCCAAAGACTACGTGTTTCTCGCGCAAATCGGTTGAGAAACTGTTGCGGTGCAATTCGGGTCCCGATGACATGGCTCCCCGAATATCCCATGTATAAGAAGCACATCCAATAGGCCCATGCACCAAATGTATGGCATCGGCTATGGGATACAAGACGACACGAGAGCCGCAAAAGACACAGGCACGCTGACTGACGGAACCCGCAATACTGGGTTTTCCGCCAATCAAATCAAAGTTGCCTTTGCCCTTGGTGATTATCTGTGATTTTCTATCCTGTAAAAAGCCTGTCATTGCATGGGTCTTATGGATATTCTACAACTGCCATTCTACCTTTTCGTCCGGGCAATTGCGGTCGAGGTGGTCTAATTCCTTTTCCAATATCTTAATGACAAGATTGGTCGCTCCTACATAACCTGTATTCGGAAAGTAGTTGTGCCCTGCTCTGTCCACAATAGGAAATCCCATACGAACAAAGGGAATGTTCTCATCACGGGCAATATACTTGCCATACGTATTACCTATCAGCAAATCTACCGACTCCTGCTTAATCCATTGATGAAGCTGGAACATATCGGCATTGGGCCCGCTCTTGTATTTCGCTTCGGGCACCTTTTCCGATAAAAGCGTTTGCATGGATTCGTCGAAATGCTTGCCGGGCGTACCGGTAACGATATACACGGGCTTCATATCCAAAGTGAGTAAAAACTCCGTCAAGGGAATCAGCGTATCGGGGTCGCCAAACAGAGCCACTCTTTTGCCGTAGAAATACTTTGAGTTGTCGGCAATCAAGTCCACCAAACGTCCGCGCTCTTCGGTGATACTGTCGGGCACAGGCACATTGGCATGGCGGCTTAAAGAAGTGATGAACCGGTCGGTCGCTTTCAGTCCGATGGGGATTTCGACTACTTCAAACTTTACCTTGCACTTGTTTTCCAATTTCACACAGGCATCTTCGGTCGTATAGGCACCTAAACCTATCGTAAATTTACTGTCGCCGGTAGCGATTAACTGCGCTTGCGTAGTACCCCCTTTGGGATACATCTCAAACTTTCCCGTTAGGGGGGCATCCAATACGCCCGACATATCGGGGAACAGGATAATACGGGCTTCCATCTCCTGTGCAAGGCGTTTGATTTCGCGCATATCCGAAGGCTCCATCCAGCCGGCTACCAAATTGACAACGTTTTTCTTCTTCGGAGTTGCCGTAGAGAAGAATTTAACGAAAGCCGCCACCTGATTGGAATAGCCGGTTACATGTGTTCCCACGTAACTGGGCGTGTTGCAGTAAATAACTTTCTTCCCTTCGGGTACAAGTCCGTCTTCGTGGGCTTTGGAAACGATTTGCGTCAAGTCGTCACCGATTGTTTCGGAGAGGCAGGTGGTGTGAACAGCCACTACATCCGGATTATATACCGTGAAGATCGTTTCGATGGCGGTTACCAAGTTAGCCGAACCGCCGAATACGGAGGAGCCTTCGGAAAAGGAACTCGTAGCCGCCATAACGGGTTCCTTGAAGTGGCGCGTGAGGGCACTTCGGTGATAGGAGCAGCAACCCTGCGAACCGTGACTGTGAGGCAGGCACCCGTGCAATCCGAGTGCTGCATACATGGCGCC
>LBCX01000055.1 GCA_001657575.1 Bacteroidales bacterium Barb4 | reverse complement strand
GGCAGAGGCGGTTGACGTGTGTTGCCGGCACCGTCCCGTTGCCGGGCAACGCCAAGCCGATGGCTTCGTTGAGGCAGTTCATGGAGTTGGCGGTGAACATGCCCGAACAACTGCCGCAGGTGGGACAGGCGGCGCGTTCGAGGCGTTCTACCTGCTCGTCGCTTACGGCATCGTCTGCCGCTTCTATCATCACGTCTATCAGGTCGAGGTAACGCCCGTCCAGCTCGCCTGCTTCCATGGGGCCTCCCGACACGAACACCGTCGGTATGTTCAGCCGCATGGCAGCCATGAGCATGCCGGGCGTAATCTTGTCGCAGTTGCCGATGCAAATCATGGCGTCCGCCTTATGGGCGTTTACCATATATTCTACGCTGTCGGCTATAATATCGCGCGAGGGCAGGGAATAGAGCATTCCGTCATGCCCCATCGCAATTCCGTCGTCAATGGCTATCGTGTTGAACTCGGCGGCAAAGCAGCCGGCTTTCTCAATCTCTGCCTTCACCAGCTGCCCGACTTCATGCAAATGCACATGCCCCGGCACGAACTGTGTAAACGAATTGACTATCGCTATCACAGGCTTTCCAAACTGCTCTTCCTTCATCCCGTTGGCACGCCACAGGGCACGCGCTCCTGCCATCCTCCGTCCTTCGGTACAGAAGGAACTGCGTAACTTAATCTTCATTCTTATTGTGCATTAAATAGAATTGGAACGAATGGCTTGCGAGCGTAACCTGAAGCCAATGGTTCCTTCAATAATCTTGTCTTTCAATCGGTCTGTCCTGTCTCTCTTTTGAAAGGGAATGTCCAACCCTCTGGCTATCACTTCCAGCTCTGCCCTTTTCAAATGCTTTGACAATAAAAACAGTTCCCCCTCTTCACAGGTATTCATTTGACACAGCGCATCGGCAACAGACTCTGCATCAATCGTACTTCTTATTTCGTGTAAACAGGGGATGTTGTTCATAACAGTACTTTATGTTCAAACTCATCCACAAACGTCTCAATCTCCCCGACTATATCTGCTCTTGAAGAATTGGTCAATACAACAGGGACGCCGTAGAGGGGGGCATCGGCAAACAATGTTTTGTTCTCCCTTATGTAGCTTTCAAAGACGGGAATCTGCAATTTCTTTGTCTGCGCAATGAACGGGCGTGTAGCGGAGATAGGTACTCCTCTGTAAAATTGCACCATAGTGAATACGACCCCAAGCACTTTCGGATGTATGCCTTCCGTATCTTCACCTGCTGTGGCGCATTCATTATAATCCGTCACAAGCCGGTCTAAGCTCTTTCTCAGATAGTCCACACCCATTGTGGAAAGGTAATCGGGTTTTGCAGGGATTAAGACATAGTCGCCGGCGGCGATGGCATTCTTTGTAACAATATTGAAGTTTGGCGGGCAGTCTATCAATATAAGGTCGTAGGAGTTTTTGCCAAGTTGTTCTATCCCTTCAATCAATCGGCTGTGAGTCGTGATAAAGTTCTGTTTTGCCTGCCGCAGGTTTGCACCGCCTAATTGGGCGGCTAACTCCAAATCAACATTTATGAGGTCAAGATGTGAGGCGATTAAATGCAATAAACCGTCTCCGCTTATGTGTTCTTTTACCGCTTCGGGTTCAAAGATTAAGTCATTGAATTTGATAGTTCCTTTGTCAGGGGTAAACCAATTCTTTATGGTCTTGGAAGGTGCTAATGTTTTTCTCCAGTCGTTAGGCTTTACGAAAGAAAAGGTCAAACTTGCTTGCGGGTCAAGGTCTATCATTAAAACTTTATAGCCTCTGCACGCCAACTCCCCTGCTAAATTCGCAGTTAAAGTAGTTTTACCTACGCCGCCTTTGTAATTGATTACAGATATGATTTTCATCTTGGCACAGCTGCTTTGCGAGAGAGAACGGGGACGAGACTAATCTGAAAAAGCGGGCAAATATAGAAATAATTAGCGGGATACGGGGACAGGGAAAAAACGCATCTTAATCAGGGAGAGACACACCCAAGTGTGTCTCTCCCATGCTCGCTTATCCTTATAGTTTCTTGTATTGAACCCCCGTGAAGTAAGCAGTTTCTACGAAATCCGCTTCGTGGGAGGAGATGAACAGACCGATGTAGCAAGTGCCGGAGAAGGGCAGCTCTATTTCGCCCGTGACCTTTTTAGGGGTATGTCCTTTGGCTGTCTTCATGATGATTTTGTTGCCGATGCGTTCCATGATGATGCGGTCGGCACCTTTGTCGGCGGCAACGACTTCCTTTGTGTCTTCGCCCTTTTCGGTGCGGTATTGCAGGGAAGTCAGACCGTCGCCGTGTATGGCGACAAAGGCGCATTTGGAATCGCCATCAAGGGACTGGCGAATGATTACGCCTATCTTGCGGTGGGCATTGACACCCTTTTCGCCTTCAAACTTTACGTTGGCAGCAAGGGAGAAGTTGCCGCTTTCCTGCTTCCATGCCATGAAGTGCTCATCGGATTTGAACCACATGTTTGTGCCGGCACCCGTCAGGGAATAGGTGTCGGTAGTCTTGTCGTAGGTCATGGAGCCTTGCTTTTTACAGAGACCGATGTCGCCGGCACCTTCAAAGATACCGAGGGCGGTGTCGTCGTTCTGTCGGTAGCTGACGAAGGCAAGACGCTTGCTATCGGGTGCCCATGAGTTTACGTTGATGGTGCCTTGTCCGCCAAACAGTTTGACCAATGTCTTTGGCTGTCCGCCTGCGGCAGGCATGAGGCGAAGCTCGACGTTCTTGTTCGGCAGGTGTTCGTTTGGAGCCAAGTCGCCCTTTGTGTAGGTGATGTAAATCACTTGCTTGCCGTCGGGAGATATGTGCGGGAACCATGCGTTAACGCCTTCGTCGAAAGTCATCTGCGTCTGTTCCGTGCCGTCCGCATTCATCCGCCATACCTGCATCAAGCCGCTGCGCACGGAGTTGAACCAGATGTGCTTGCCGTCGGGAGCATATTCAGGCCCGTCGTCCAAGTCTTCGGACGTGGTCAGGCGGATTTCTTCGCCCCCTTCGGCGGGGATGATGTACACGTCAAAGTTGCCGTTGCGTTCGGCACAATAGGCAAGGTATTTGCTGTCGGGACTCCAACCGTGGAGATAGCTGGGAGCAAGCGGCGTAATCAGGCGCGGCGTTCCTCCCGTAACGGGCAGCGTATAGACACGCGAGCGGCGGTCTTCCTTTGTGCCGTGACTGATGGCGATTTGCTTGCCGTCGGTGGTAATCAAGTGGTCGTTGTTGCAATTGATAGCGAAGTCGGAGGGGATGAGTTCAGGGGCTTCGGGCTTGTCGGGAGAGAGGCGGTAGAGCTTGCCGCCGCTGTTAAAGACCAGCCATTTGCCGTCGGGCGTCCAGTTGGGTGCTTCAATGAGGAAAGGAAATTCTTTGACAACGGTGCGTTTGCCGTCCGTGGCATCCAGTATTTCAAGGATGCTTGTCACGCTTCCCCGCTGCTGTGCAAAAGCCGTGCACACGAGCAGGGAACAAAAGAAGGTAAGAGTAATGCGTTTCATGATATTGTTTATTAAAAATAAGTATATGATACAAATCAGTTTATACTATATCTATAGTTTCATGGTCGTCCTGAAGGGACGAGAGATTTCAGCCCCACATGCAGCGAAGCGGAATGTGGGGTTGCGAATAACGTCGTCAGGAAAGTTCTGCAAGAACGATATAAAATGCAACATATAATATTCGATCGTTCTTTCAGAACTTATTGGTAATCTCTCTTTTAACCCCACATTCCGCTTCGCTGCATGTGGGGCTGAAATCTCCCGTCCCTTCGGGACGAGCACGCAACAGGTTAAATATAAACTAATTGTATCACGTATTCATACGGGCGCAAAAGTAAACAATTTAGTCTGCCAGCTTGCCGTTCAGGTAGGCTATCCGCTTTTCCGCCTTTTCTTTTTCGGCGGTCATGCGGACGATGTCGCTCAGGACGACAGCCAGACGGTAGGTGTCGGCAACGGCTTTCTTGTCGCCGTCGGCTATATATAAGGTATAGGGCTTGCCGCCAGTGTATTCGGCGCGGATGCGTTCCTTCTCATTGTCACAGATGAATTGGAGGGCGGCGAGACCGTTATTGCCTTTATAGGTGACCACTTCCGTTGTGTTTCCCAAGTCCTCAAAGCGGTAGTTCAGACCGCCGTCGTAGGGGACAGCGGCAGTTTCGGCGTAGAGTCCGTTGAGGGTGGAAAGTTTGAGACCGGTATGCAGAATGGGTTTGCCGCCGAAATAGACGCTTGCCAGCCAGACCTCGCCCTGCTCATTGACTCCGCTGCGGATGTAGGAGCGTTCCACGTTGCGTTCTATTGTCTGCTGTTTGCGGATGTAAGTGCCGAGCCGGTCGTATGCGGTATCCTTCTCGAAGGTAAAGGTCGCCTTCAATTCCTCAAACTCTTGCAGGCGGGAAGGGAGGAGGCTGTCGCAGAAGGCGATGTTGCGCTCCGCTTCTTTGAGTTCCACCTGCCGCATCAGAGTGAGGGTTTCTTTCAGCACGTCAATTTCTTTCGGGTAGAGCGCCCGTATGCTGTCTATTTCGTTCTTGGCAGAGATGAACTCACCCTGTTCAAACATTGCCTGCGCCTTATCAAGGCGGGCTTGCGCTTCTTTCCTTTCCGTGCCGCATCCGAAGGACAAGAGGCAGGCGAGCGATATACATATACAGCTGATGGTCTGTTTCATACTTGTCTGTTTTAATACTGCAATATGACCTCTAATCCGCTCCATTCTCCTGCTTTTCGTCCAACTGGATAGAAATTTGCCGCTTAAAGGCTTCCTTGAAGGAAATGAGCGATTCGGTGCGGGCTAAGCCCAGCGGTTGCAGTTTGTTGTGGATGATTCTCAGCAGATGCTGGTTGTTCTTGGCATATATCTTGATAAACAAATCGTATTTCCCTGTCGTATAGTGACATTCCACGACTTCGGGTATCTTTTTCAACGCTTCCGTCACAGCGGGAAACTGCCCCGGCGATTGCAGAAACAGCCCCATATAGGCGCAAGTTTCATACCCCACTTTTGTATTATCCACAGTAAATTCAGAACCCTTAATCACGCCCATGCTGGTCAGCTTCTGTATGCGCTGATGGATAGCCGCGCCCGACACATTGCATTCCCGCGCCACCTCCAAAAAGGGTATGCGCGCATTTCCTATAATCAGTTTGAGGATTTTCTCGTCCAGAACGTCCAATTGATGCTGTGCCATATTGTTCTATGTCTTTGATTTAACGTTTGACTTTTTTCGACGCCAAAGATAAGGCAAGAAAGCGGCGCATTTATTTGATTTCCTTTCAAAACGCTTGCGCAAATAAAAGATTAATCTACTTTTGCGGGCGAAATAAAAAGCGGCTTCTGCGCTTTTATTTTGCTTGTCTCCAAGAGAAGAGACGCTCGAATGGTGGAATTGGTAGACACGAAGGACTTAAAATCCTTTGGCTATTGCAGCTGTGCGGGTTCAAGTCCCGCTTCGAGTACAATTGGTTTGTAGCCCATCTTTTCTGCCCTTTCAAGGAGGAAACGGTGGGCTTCTTTGTATTCGTTGGGGATAATGCCGTCGAGGATGGCGTTTTTGACGGCATCTTTCAGTATGCCGACAGGCTGTGAGGGCGGGAGTCCGAAGGTCTTCATAATCTCCTCGCCGGAAACGGGCGGCTGGAAGTTCCGCACACGGTCTTTTTCTTCAATCCCAACCATTTTTTCACGCACCAAACGGAAGTTATTCAGGAAGCGGCGCACTTTGTCGGGGTTCTTGCTGGTAATATCGGCTTCGCACAGCTTCATCAGGTCGTCAACGTCATCGCCGGCATCAAACAGCAGGCGGCGGACGGCGGAATCAGTCACTTCATCATCCGTAAGGGCAATCGGTCGCATGTGCAGATTGACCATTTTCTGCACATACCTCATCTTCTCGCCTGTCGGCAGTTTCATGCGGCGGAAAATGTCGGGAATCATGCGCTCGCCGATAAAGTTGTGATTGTGGAACGTCCAGCCGAGACGGTTGTCCCAACGTTTGACCGCCGGTTTGGCAATGTCATGCAGGAGGGCAGACCACCGCAGCCAGAGGTTGTCACTCGTCCGACACAGCTTGTCAAGCACCATCAGCGTATGGGCAAAGTTGTCTTTATGACCGATGCCCTCTTTCGTTTCCACACCTTTCAGGGCGGAGAGTTCGGGGAAAATAAGTTTCAGCAGACCGCAACAGTCAAGCAGCTCAAAGCCAACGGAAGGCTTGGGCGAAAGGATGATTTTGTTCAATTCATCCCTGATGCGCTCTTGGGAAATAATGGAAATGCGCTCTTTGTTGCGTTCCATCGCCTCGAAAGTTTCAGAGTCGATAAAGAAGCCTAATTGAGCGGCAAAGCGGACGGCACGCATCATGCGCAAAGGGTCATCGCCGAAAGTAACGTCCGGGTCGGATGGTGTGCGGAGGGTATAACGGTCAATATCATCTAATCCACCGAAAGGGTCGAGCAGTTCGCCGTACCGTTCCTTGTTCAGACAAAATGCCATCGCGTTGATAGTGAAATCGCGGCGGTTCTGATCGTCATCCAGCGTACCGTTTTCCACCACCGGCTTGCGGCTATCGTGACTGTACGATTCCTTGCGTGCACCGACAAACTCAATTTCAATGCCGCGGGACTTCACCTGCGCCGTTCCGAAGTTTTTGAATACGGCGAGCGTTGTGCCCTTCCCGAACTTCGCCGCCACTGCCTTTGCCAGAGCAATCCCGCTCCCGACCGTCACAATGTCAATATCCTTCGATGGACGGTTCAGGTATATATCCCGCACATAGCCCCCTATCACGTAGGCTTCCATTCCCAATTCATCTGCCGCTTCCGAAACAATCCGAAAAGGCTTTGCCGACAGATATTTGCGTATTTTCTCCTCCACTTTCGCCACTGATTATCGCCCGAACCTTTTCTTTACCTCTTGAAACATATAGGCAATCTTCTGCTTCGGGTCGCCCGCACCGAGCGTTTCAATAGGCAGATAGCCCCGGAAGCCGGATTCGTCGATGATAGCCTTGAGCTTGTCCAAGTCGGTTTTTACAATCTTCCCGTCAACGGTCATTTCTTCCTTCACCTGCCAAGTGACGGCATATTTAACGGTTTGCTTGATTTCGGCAAAGGAGTCGCCGACCGTCCGGTAAGAGCCGATGTCAAGCATCAGACCCACCTGCTCATGATTAACGGCTTGCAAAATCTCTTCCACCTCGTCGGCAGTCTTTAGAAAGTCATCATGGTTCTGAAGAGCGAGGACAACTCCGTATTGTCCGGCATAATCGGCACATTCCCTGATGTCTTCAATCATCCGCTCAAGCGTTTCCCTGCGTGCTTCACCCTCCGGTCTGCTGTTTCCCGCAAAGATGCGCAACGTCTGCCCACTCAATTTGGAGGCAACATGCACCCATTCCTTGATATGCTTCTTGGCACTCTCGCGAGCCGCCGGATCTGCCGAAGTGAAATCATTCCGCACTCCCGTCCCGCATATTTCAATCCCAAGGTCGAATGCTTTGCGCTTCACATGGTAAATATAGTCGTCCGTCGGCACGGCAGGATAGCCGGGGAAATAATACCCTGTCAAATCAACTCCCTCAAAACCCGTCTCCGCTGCATATTCCAGCATATCATCCATCGTCATTTCGCCCGCCGTCAAAAGCTCATTGAAAGAAAAGGCATTCAAAGCAATCTTCGTCCTGCCCGACAGCGGACGGGGACTACCGACGGCATACAACCTGCTTGCGGGAAGGGAAGCCAAAGCCGCTCCGACAACCGTCCCTGCCGCTGATTTAAGGAAAGTTCTACGTTTCATAACCTGCTTATTTAAGGGCGGCAAAAGTAGGTATTATAATCGTATGGGACGCGGGGAGCGATGCAAATCATTTGTTACAGTGGTTTAGCATTAATTGTCAAGTTTCACCATAGCATAACAAGCATTGGCGAATAGTCTTTTGCCGACAGCCGTTTTTTAGTTTCTGTAAATATTCCGAATGGTTCAAAAGTTAGGACATAATAATCTTTAAGCGCAAGTTCTGATTTATTCCATACTTTTGGGCGCATGAAACCGTACAGACTAATCATAAGCGGCGGCGGAACGGGCGGGCATATCTTCCCCGCCCTTTCCATTGCCAATACGTTCAAAGAAAGGTATCCCGATGCCGATATTCTCTTTGTCGGGGCGGAAGACCGGATGGAGATGGAGCGGGTGCCTGCCGCCGGCTACCGGATTGTCGGCTTGCCGGTAAGCGGCTTTGACAGGGCGCATCTCTTCAACAATGTCAAGGTGATTGTCCGTCTGCTGAAAGGTCTGCGACTGGCAAAGAAAACCGTCCGCCGCTTCAAGCCCGATATAGCGATAGGCGTGGGAGGGTACGCCAGCGGTCCCACCCTCTGGATGGCATCCGCCGCCCGTGTCCCCCTTCTTATTCAGGAGCAAAACTCCTACGCCGGTGTCACCAATAAACTATTGGCGGGGAAAGCCGCCAAGATATGCGTGGCTTACGAAGGCATGGAGAAGTTTTTCCCCACCGACAAGATAATCATCACCGGCAATCCCGTCCGCAAGGACTTGGAAGAGGCGCAAGGCAAAAGGGAGGAAGCCCTCGCTTTCTTTGGCTTCTCGCCGGAAAAGAAAACACTGCTCGTTGTAGGCGGCAGCTTGGGGGCACGGACTGTCAACCGAAGCGTGCAACAGCAATTAGCGGCTATTGCTGCCGCCGGCGTACAGCTGATTTGGCAAACGGGACGTTCTTATTACGGGGAAGCGCAAACTTCCCTGCAACCTTACGGCAATGCTCCCATTCACTGCTCCGATTTCATTACGCGGATGGACTATGCCTATGCCGCCGCCGATCTGGTTGTTTCCCGTGCGGGGGCTGGTTCCATCTCGGAGCTTTGCCTGCTGAAAAAGCCTGTCGTCTTAGTTCCCTCCCCGAATGTGTCGGAAGATCATCAGACCAAGAATGCGCTGGCTTTGGTTTATAAGGATGCTGCCATCATGGTGCCCGACAAGGATGCAGAGCAACAGTTAATCCCCGTTGCCTTAAACATCCTGTCCAACGAAGACCGCCTGCTCTCTCTCAGCCAGCATATCGAAGCCCTTGCCCAGCCGCACAGTGCAGACAGGATTGTGGACGAGATTATAAAGATTATCGGGCGAAATCCGTAAACGTATCAAACCGGTATCCTTCGGAAAGGAGCCACTCAATGGAGCGGGGCATAGCTTCGCGCATGTTCTTTTCCGCTTTCAGGGAGTCGTGAAAGACAACCACAGAACCATTGCGGGTATATTTACAAACGGTGCGGAAGACATCATCGGATGTTACGCGCGGACTGTAGTCGCGGGTGATGACATCCCACATGATAATCTTGTACTGCTTGCGGAGGGCAACGAGTTGCGGCCTGCGCATGTGTCCGTGAGGCGGGCGGAAGAGAGGGCTGTGAATCAGCTCTGCCGCCTTGCCGACATTGGCTGTGTAGTCTTTTGTGCGGAAGCGAAGACCTTGCAGGTGGTTGTAGGTGTGATTGCCGACACCGTGACCTCTGTCAAGAATCATTTGATAGACATCGGGATGTTTGTACACGTTCTCGCCCACGCAGAAAAAGGTGGCTTTCACGCCGTAACGGTCTAATACATCCAACACCCACGGGGTTACTTCGGGAATGGGTCCATCGTCAAAGGTGAGGAAGAGGCATTTCCGCCCGTTGTCCTCCTTCCGCCAGATTGCTCCCGGGAAGAGCAATCTGTATAGCAGCGGAGGGTGTTCTATGAGCATGTTCTTTCTTGCGGTTAGTCCCGGCTCTTTGAGGATTCGTAAGCCATGCGGTAGTTGTCAAACTCTTCCTCGTATTTGGCGGCGAAGTCGGGGTTGTAGCGTTTGCTTACGCGCAATACGTCTTGGACAACAGCCAGATTGTGCCCCAATTCACGTTCAACGGAGGAGAGCTGCGCCGGCTTCAGGCGGAAATACCAGTTGAGGTTGCGGAAAGCGTCTTCGACAATGGCGGTATGGATTTCTTCTGCCTTTTCGGGTTTATCCAGCTGATAGTAGAGTTCGGAAAAGGAGAGGGCGCTGTAATCCAAGGGTACAGTTTCGGGCGGGATAACTTCCATTCCCCTGTCCAATACGTTCAAAGCCTTTTCGGTGTCGCCTTCATACACGAGGGAGGAGGCAAGGCGGCTGAACATGACACTGCGGTAGTTCTTCAACATGCGCATGACGTTTTCGTCCATATAGGCTTTCGGATTGTCGGCACCGCCCCATCTGAATTTGTTCATCAGGTTGTCGTACATTTTCTGCGTATCCACCGCTTTCGTTGTGTTCTGCACGTTCATTGGCACAATCTGGTAGGCGAGACCGGTCTGTCGGAAATAGGGGTCTAACTTCACGTACTGGTCGGACGACACGGTGATGGCATAGTATATCGGACGCTTCCAATTGTTGGTCTGCAACATGTCGAGGACGATGAGTTCCTGTTTGCCCAAAGCATCTTTGCCGTCAAGGTTGATGGTCATTTCCTTTAACATATACGGAATGTCTTCGGGAGAAACCACACCGTTGGAAACGGCGGCGGCAGAATCCACCTTATATATAAGTGTTTTTGAGGGAATATAATCCAGCTCCTGACGATATTCGGGCACCCGCTTGTTTTTCGGGTCGTTGCTGCGCACAAAGTTGAGGGCGGCAAGGAGGTCAAGGGGTTGATTGAGGCGGGGGATGACGTAGGCGAAGTCACGCTTTCCCTGTATGTAGTCTTCCCTGTTCCATGAGACGGGGAGGGCGGCGGATTCGTAAGCGTCCCGCTTCATCTGGTCAATGTACCAGTCGGTTTGCAGATAGCTGGTGTTGCAGACGCGCACGTCGGTACGGATGCCTTCCACTTCCTGTGCATACCACAAGGGGAAAGTGTCGTTGTCGCCATTGGTGAAGATAACGGCGTTCGGCTCGCAGGATTCCAGATAGTTGGAACCGAAATCACGGGCAAAGTAGCGTTGCGAGCGGTCGTGGTCATCCCAATTCTCCGAAGCCATGCGGGCAGGGACGAGCAGGCAGGCGACGGTTGCCGCCAGAGCAGCGGCTACTTCCGGCAGCTTCGCATATTTATGCAAACCCTTCGCCAAGGCGGCTACGCCGAAGCCTATCCATATACAGAAGGCGTAGAATGAGGCGGCGTAGGCATAATCCCGTTCGCGCGGCTGATAGGGCGTCTGGTTGAGGTAAAGCACAATGGCAATACCCGTCATAAAAAAGAGGAAGAACGTGATCCAGAAGCCCTGAATCCCTTTCCGTCCGGCATACGCCTGATAAAGCAGACCAAGGATGCCGAGCAGCAATGGCAGCATGAAATAGGAGTTGTGCGCCTTGTTATTGGCAATGTCGAAAGGCATATCATCCTGTGGACCGACCAATGCTTCATCAACAAACTTGATACCCGTAATCCAGTTCCCGTTTGCCACCTCGCCGTGTCCCTGAATATCATTCTGCCTGCCGGAGAAGTTCCACATAAAGTATCTCCAATACATGAAGTTTAACTGATAGGCAAAGAAGTAGCGGATGTTTTCGGCAAAGGTCGGCTTCATCACCGTGACAATTTCCCCACAACGGTTAATCTTGACGGGTGTCCCTTTTATCTGTGCCCATTCCTTGTAAGCCTCCACATGGCGACCGTCGGAGCTGAACATGCGCGGAAAGAGGGTTTGCAGTTCATCTACATATTTTATTTCCGTGCTGTGGTGGGAAATGTAGTATTTGTCCTTCTCACTGTCGTTCTGCTTGATCACACGGCTCCACGTAGGGTCGCCTTCTTCGGTAATGGCGGCGCAGACTCCGTTTTTGGTTTCGCGTTTGATTTCAGCCGCATACGTCTGCCCGTAAATCAAAGGGGTTGAGCCGTATTGTTCGCGAGCCAAGTAGGTGCGCAGGGTAAAAATGTCCTTCGGGGCGTTCTGGTTCATTGGCGTATCGGCTGTGGCGCGTATCATAATCAGCGCATACGAAGAATAGCCCACTACAATCACCATCAGCGAAATCAATATGGTATTCAGAGCCTTGACGGCAATGTTTTTGCCCTTGAACAGATAAACGGTCAGTGCGGCAATCAGCAGGATGCCGAGCCAATACCCGCTGCCGATAAAAGGAATACCCAGCAGCGTAACCGACAGGATGAAAGCAATCTTCATCCGCCCGTTATCAATATTTTCCTGCATCGTTTCCCAGACAGCCCAGCAAAGCACACCGCCCAAGACAAGCACATACACGAACACCCCCGAATTGTAAGGCATTCCCAGCCCATTGACAAAGAGCAGCTCAAACCACCCGCAAACTTCCACCAGTCCCTGCACCACCCCGTACATCATCAGCCCAATAACAGCAAAGGAAATCCCCAGTGCAATCAGCGTCCCCTTCATCGTCGGGTTCGGATACTTCTTGTAATAATAAACCAGCACAATCGCCGGAATACAAAGCAGATTCAGCAAATGGACACCGATACTCAGCCCCATCAGATAGGCAATCAGCACAATCCACCGGTCGGCATGAGGACGGTCAGCCACTGCCTCCCATTTCAATATCAGCCAAAACACAATCGCCGTAAAAAGCGAGGAATACGCATACACTTCCCCTTCCACCGCACTAAACCAGAACGTATCGCTGAACGTATAAGCCAGCGCACCCGTCAATCCGCATCCCATAATAACAATGGTCTGCGAAAGAGAAGCCGGCACGTCATTATCGACAATAATCTTCCGCGCCAAATGCGTAATACTCCAAAAGAGGAACAAAATAGTCAGTGCACTGAACAACGCCGACATGGCATTAATCATCACCGGCACCTTTGTCACGTCCGAAACAAATTGTGTGAAAAGATTAGCCGTCAGCATAAAGAAAGGTGCGCCGGGCGGATGCCCCACTTCCAGTTTGAAAGCGGAGGAAATAAACTCGCCGCAGTCCCAGAAGCTGGCGGTCGGTTCCATCGTCATCAGGTAAACAGCGGCGGCAATCAGAAAAGTAATCCATCCCAACACATTGTTGATTAGCTTGTATCTTCCCATGTTATTATAAAGTGATTTTTAATTAACGCAAATAAAGACAGCCGTTTATGCAAAAACAAACCGCGCAAAGATAAGAGTTTTACCGATGAAAGAAAACCCCTGACAGTGTTTCAAACCCTGTTACCTTAGATTT
>LBCX01000316.1 GCA_001657575.1 Bacteroidales bacterium Barb4 | reverse complement strand
GCTCTGGGACAGGTTCCGTATAATTCCATATTCAGAAACGGGCTTGCCATGCGCAACCTGCCGGTAGAGAGTGTCAAGATACTGTGTACAAACCTGACCGAAAGCGATATGGTGTTCGGCGGCATGGATAAACTCAAACAGTCTATACAAGACGCTTACGACCGCTACAATCCTCAAGCCATATTCGTAAGCACTTCTTGCGCAACTGCCATTATCGGCGATGACATAGACAGCATAACCTCCGAGTACGAGGAAAAATTCGGGATACCTGTTATCCCCCTTCATTGCGAAGGCTTTAAGTCCAAACATTGGAGCACGGGGTTCGACTCCACCCAGCACGGTATTCTACGAAAAATCGTAAACAAGAATCCGAAGAGGCAGGAGGATTTGGTGAATGTTATCAACCTTTGGGGTTCGGATGTGTTTACTCCCATGCTGGCGCAATTAGACTTGCGGGTGAATTATGTAGTGGATATGGCAACGGTAGGCGAGCTGGCACAACTTTCGGAAGCTGCCTGCACGGTGGGCTTCTGCTATACGCTGTCTTCTTATTTGGCTGCCGGACTGGAACAGCATTTTGGCGTACCCGAAATCAAAGCTCCCCAACCTTACGGTTTTGCGGGAACGGATGCTTGGATACGGGAAATCGGACGGGTAACGCATCGCGAAGAACTGGCTGAAAAGTATATTGCCAAAGAACACGCGCGGGTAAAGCCGCTGATTGAGGAATTGAAAAAGAAATTAAAGGGACTGAAAGGTTTTGTAGCCACCGGTTCGGCTTACTCCCACGGTTTGATTGCCGTGCTGCGTGAATTGGGCGTTGCAACGGACGGTTCGCTGGTTTTCCACCACGATCCGGTGTACGACAGCGGCGACCCGCGGCAGGATTCGCTCTTGCATTTGATAGAAAACTACGGCGACGTACAGTCTTTCAGTGTCAGCAACCGCCAACAGTATCAGTTTTACGCCCTGCTGCAAAGGGTGCATCCCGATTTTATTCTTATCCGCCACAACGGTCTGGCTCCTTTGGCTTCCCGTTTGGGCATACCGGCGGCACCGCTGGGCGACGAGCATATTGCCATCGGTTATGAAGGTATCGTGAGTTTGGGAGAAACCATTTTGGAAGTCGTTTCGCACAAGAAGTTCCATCAGGATTTGGCGGCACATGCCAAACTGCCCTACAAAAAATGGTGGCTGGACAAAGAAGACCCGTATATTTTGGCAAAGAACCCCGAACTAATCGCAATATAACAGGACATGGCAACAAAAGAAATAATAAAAACAAATTCAATCAGCCAGATACGCTACGGTTGCTCCATAGGGGCGTTGTACAGCGCGGTTGCAATACCCGGCGTTATACCCATTACGCACTGCGGGCCCGGTTGCGCTGACAAGCAATATATGGCTCTTGCCTTCTACAACGGATTTCAAGGCGGCGGATATGGCGGCGGAGCCGTTCCTCCAAGTGTGAACGCATCGGAAAAAGAAGTGGTTTTCGGCGGTGTCGAACGCTTGCGCGAGCTTATTGCCGCTTCGGTGAAAATCATGGATGCCGATTTGTTTGTTGTGTTGACCGGATGTATCGCTGACTTGGTGGGGGACGATGTCCCTTCGGTCGTTTCGGAGTTCCAACGCAAAGGCGTAAACATTGTGTACGCCGAAACGGGCGGATTCAAAGGGAACAATTTCACAGGGCATGAGCTTGTGACGAAAGCGATCATTGACCAATACGTAGGAGCGTATGAAGGCGAAAAGGAACAGCATACGGTGAATGTATGGTCGCTGCTTCCCTTTCAGAATACGTTCTGGCGGGGCGACCTTTCGGAAATCAAACGGATACTGGAAGGTATCGGATTGAAGGTGAATATTCTTTTCGGGCACGAATCGGAAGGTGTCGGCGAATGGAAAAACATTCCGAAGGCACAGTTTAATCTGGTCTTGTCGCCTTGGCTGGGATTGGAAACGGCGCAGCATCTGGAAAAGAAATACGGACAGCCGTTTTTGCATGTGCCCGTCATACCGATTGGAGCCAAAGAAACCGGACGTTTCCTGCGTGAAGTGTCGGACTTCGCCGGATTGGACAAGGAAAAGACGGAAGCCTTTATCCGAGCGGAAGAAAAGATTTATTACTATTATCTGGAACATTTCGCCGATTTCTATGCTGAATACTGGTGGGGATTGCCTGCCCGTTTCGCTGTGGTGGGCGACAGTGCCTACAATCTGGCATTGACCAAGTTTGTGGTGAACCAGCTGGGCATTATTCCCGCAAGGCATATCATTACGGAAAACCCGCCCGAAGAATATCAGGAAGCTATTCGGGAGCAGTACCGACACATTGCCGAAGACGTATCCATGGAAGTGGATTTCATTGAAGACGGCTATACGGTGGGGCAACTGCTGAAAGAAACCGATTTCGGAAACAAGCCGCCAATCATTTTTGCAACGACTTGGGACAGGGACGTGGCGAAGGAACTGAACGGGCATCTTATCGAAGTGGGCTTTCCGGCATCCTACGAGGTGGTTATTTCCCGCTCTTACATAGGCTATCGGGGCGCACTCACTTTATTGGAAAAGATATTTACTACGGCTATCAGCCGAAGTGCGTAGGGAATAATAATGATTTATTTTAGGGTGGTAGAGACGCAATGCATTGCGTCTCTACTGTTTTCTACAAATTCGCAAAAAATCAAATACAGTAATGCCCACACCCTATTCTTTTATCGCTCCGTTTGCAAGACCTCTTTATGTTATGTTGAAGCCCGTCGGTGCTGTCTGTAATTTAAGATGCAAGTATTGTTACTATTTGGAGAAAAAAGACCTGTATCCGAATGCCTCTTCTTATCTTATGAGTGACTCTCTTTTGGAGAACTTCATAAAACAATATTTGGAATCCCAGACTACGCCGGAGGTTCTTTTTACCTGGCACGGCGGGGAAACGCTTATGCGTACTGTTGATTTTTACAGAAAAGCTCTTGAGTTGCAGAGAATATACGGTCGGGGTCGTCAGATTGAGAATGTGCTGCAAACAAA
>LBCX01000315.1 GCA_001657575.1 Bacteroidales bacterium Barb4 | reverse complement strand
CAGGACGAGATTCGAAAAAACCAGGATTTCCTTCCAGCCAATCTACATAGCTGTTTGGAAAGGCTTTACTTGCTACCATGGTACCAATTATCCCAGGAAATTCATTTGCCGGGTTTATGCCCCCCCGCCGGATAAGTTCCGATAACCAGCGGGGCTGTTCTCCCGGCTGTATGTTACCCACAAAATATTGGAATCTTCTGAACGCTGCATTCCGGGCGTTTACCCGGGCCGCGGTTGCCATCTCCGGAGCAGGTCCATATTGAAAAACACCACGTCTATAACCATTGAGAGTCCCCTGTTCTCTTGCGCTAAGTTTACCAAATCCCCGAGTCCCTGCTATAGCTCCTATGGCAATGTTCACCGCCGTTTCCTTGCGGAAGAATGCCTGCCCTGTCATGGCGGAAGCTACTCCGGAACCGGCGGCAGATCCGGCGGCACCCGAAACAAACCCGGCACCGATATGTGCTGCTTTCAGCATGTATCCTGTCTTTATTCCTCTGGAAACAATTCTGCCGACCTGTTCGCTCGGATATATCCCTTGCGACATCTGTCCGAGAGCATTGCCAATGACTTTTACGGTGGCTTTTACGGCTAAAGCTCCGGCAGCCGCTCCAAAACATCCTCCGACAGCACCGGATAGACTATCCGTCAGGGCTTGCATTCCAGTATATGGTTCTTGGGTCATTCCGGCAGTTGATGCACCGCTGGCTACGCTTCCGACTGTTCCGGAAACTGTTCCGACAATGATATTTGCGGCAGTTATGGCAGCTGTGGCTTCCGTGCTGCCTATTATTCCTGCCGCAATTGCCGAACCTATTCCGAAAGTCAGAGCACCGGCAATTATCCCGATAACTATTCCTCCGGCTATGGCGCCTCCCATGGCGGCTTTGGAGAGTTCGCCGTTGGGGTCGATCATGTTGGCGGGGTTGCCTCCGGCAAAGAGGTAGGGCGAGGCGAACTGCCATTGCGGGTCGGTGCAGTAGAAGCGGCGCAGGGCGGGGTCGTACAAGCGGGCGGAGGCGTTGTAGAGCCCTGTTTCCCTGTCCAGCTCGTAGCCGTTGAACAGATAGGGCAGTATATTCAAGGCTTCATCCGTTTGGCCTATCCATTTGCCGAAGGGGTCGTAAAAGAAGGTATATTCGGTATTTCCCTGTGCGTTTACGATCTGTACGGGCGTATTCAAATGGTCATTCAGGACAACATGGCGTTTACCGCCTTGCAGGACGCCGACGATTCCGCCCGGTCCGTAGATGTAGTCCGTCGTTTGGATGACGGCACTGCCGTCCGGTGTCGTTTTCGTTTCCGTCAGTATGCGCCCGGACGGGTCTCTTTCGTACAGTTTGGTGTAGTCCCCCGTTTTTTTCCGCAGCCGCTTTCCGGCGGCATCGTAGATGAAGGCTTGCTCGCTGTCGGTTTCAATCCTGTCCGGCTTGCCGGAATAAATATTCCTGTCAATGCGGGAAATATTTCTCGGTTCGGCGAAAAAAACCGCTCCGTTGTGGTCTTTCTTAAATATTTTCCCTTTGGCAGCAGATGTTTCGGTTACAAAATCGGTTCCATCGTAGCTGTACGCCTCATTGTCCACCGCAAGAAAATTCCCGTTGGCATCGTAAGTAATATTTTTTATCGAACGATCTTCGCCGTTCAGCGTGAATCCGACATTTTTCACACGGTAGGCATTGTCGTAACCATACGTGTATGAAGCCTTTTTGCCGCCGGAATGAACGGCTTCCTTAGACGTGATTATCCCGTTATATCTGCCGTCTCTTTTTATTGTTTGCACAAGCAACTGTTTGCCGCCGGCTCCGGTTGTCGTTGTTCCTGTCAGCCATCCCTGGGGATTGTAGGCATAGTCCGTTCTGACGGGAACGGTTGCGTTTGCCGTGTAATTGTCTTGGGCGGCTGTTCTGCCGCCGGGGGTATAGGTCAGGGAGAGAACAGGGATATCCTGTTCATCCTTTACTTCCTTTACCTTGACCACCCGTCCGAATTCATCCCTGGAATTGACAAGTACCCTTCCGGACGGATAGGTTGTGCTTTCAACCTGTCCCAGATTGTCATACGTGTATGCGGCGGTCTGTTTATCATTCACTGTCTTGCTCCGTATATGCCGCCTGTCGTCATAAGCGTATAAGGTTGTTGTTTCGGGCGTTCCCTCTTCGTCATGCGTTACAGTGCCGGTCAGGCTGGCAAAGTCGTTTATGGAAATGCCGTTATACTGATAACTGCGTTTGACAACCAAGCCTTCGACATCCGTTTTAGACGGGAAGAGGCTGTCTTCGGCTTTTGATTGCAAATAATCATTATCCCAATTTTTCGTATAATAATACCCGTCTTCAAGCGGACGGTCTTCCGCATCGTATTTCTGATAGACTATGAATCCTCTTCCCATCTGTTCGGTATTTTGACTGAAACGCAGCTGTCCCTTGTCGTTATAGATGAAGCGGGAGGTGCCGGAGTTCGGTTCGGTAAAGGAGATTTTCCGGTCACGGATGTCATGAACGGCGACCCGCTTCCATCTGTCCTTGCCGGAACCGGCCGGCGGATTGAAATAGTTGGGCAGCAGGGTTGTCAGTGTTTTTCCCGTATCGGTATAGCCAATTTGCGAGACTGTCTTCACGGCAGCACCGCCTTCGAGGAGGATGACGGAAAGCACTTCGTTTCCCAGCTTGTCGCTCAGGGAATACGTATCGTTGCCATTCGGGTCGCGACGGACGGTTTTGAGGTACTGCTTTTCTGAAAAGATCGGGTCTTCGCTGCCGTCGTTTACGGTATAGGTATAGCGGACAACATGATCTTCCGCCGGATTGCCCGTTATGGCGTAGTCCTTTCCCGGTGCGCCTATTTGCAGTGGGCGTGCAAGGGGCGAGGGTTCAAACAGCCGGCGGCTGTAGGGGTATCCTTTCGATTCGGGCAGGCTGTCGGCAATGCGCCCCGTCATCCGTCCGGTTTTCCAGTCCATGCCGCGCACGGCATCCGGCATATAGGTCAGCAGTGTCCATGTTTTGGCTTCACCGAGCTGCGTTTCGGTTTCACC
>LBCX01000314.1 GCA_001657575.1 Bacteroidales bacterium Barb4 | reverse complement strand
TTCAGACTGGTAATGACTTCGCCAGCCGTCCGCCGCCAACCGGTACGACAAATCCATCTCCGCACCGTACCGGAAGAATGATTCGTCCAGCCCCCCTACCCTGTCCAACGCCTCGTGCCGCACGAACATAAAAGCCTCCGACAGTATATCCGCATGTTGCCTGCCCGCATTCCTGTACGGCAAAACGTTCCATGCAAACCGATTGAGTTTGAGAAACATCCGTCGGCTCTCCGGCAGGAAAACCCCGTTCCCGTCCAGCATCTTCACTCCTGTCCCACCCGCCTCCGGATGTTCATCCATGAAACAGCACAAGGTGCGCAGGCTCTCCTCTCCAATTACCGTATCCGGATGGAGCAGCAGCACATATTCCCCCCTGCACAGCCGTATCGCCTGATTGCCCGCCTTCGCAAAGCCGTGATTATCCTCATTTTCTATCAGGGTAATTTGCGGAAATCTTTCCCTGATATAAGCCGGCGACCCGTCGGCAGAGTGATTGTCAACCACAAACATCTCCACATCCATACCTGCCGCAGCAGCCTGCACGGAGCAGAGGCATTGTTCGAGGAGATACTTTGCGTTGTAATTGACAATGACAATGGAAAGCTTGATTTCGTACATGGTATAACGGGTGTAAGTGTATTGTTCTCTTAAAGAAGTTCTGAAAGAACAACGGTTTACCCCTAACAGGGTTTCAAACCCTGTTAGGGGTTTACCTAAACCCCACATTCCGCTACGCTTCATGTGGGGCTGAAATCTCCCGTCCCTTCGGGACGCCTGTATAACACCAATTGTTACTTAAAGGTATAGCTTATCCCCCCCGTCAGCCAGAAGCCGGGTTGAATAATATTGCCCAAGTCAAAATAGCGGGTGTCGTAGAGATTGTTCAGGCTGATGTTGAATGCCAAATCCCGATATTCGTAATTGAGCTTGAGGTCGAGCGTGGAAAAGGCGGGATACGGCTCGAAGCGACCGGCGGAACGGTTGTCTTCAAACTTCTCAAATACACCCATGCGCTTTTGGAAGCGGAAATACCAGCCGGCCGAAAAGTTGCCGTACAGGCGATGGTTGAATTGCGCCGTGAATTTATCCCGCAGATAGTTTAACGCCCTTGCCGATTCGGAAATCAAACCGGCGGCATCGTAATCCTGAAACATGCGGGTATAGGCAAGCGTCAGGTTCGACTTTTCCCCAAGCACGGGCAGGATGGCGGCAGTGCGGAAGCGGAGACTTGTCTCTATCCCCTGCGTGTTTACTTTGGTCAGGTTGGAAGAAGAAGGCTTGTCGCCCTCGTTTACCTTTATCCAGTCTATCATGTCCTTGCCCCAGAGCAGGAAACCTGTGAGACGGGCTTCGACAAGGGAAGTGTGCCATGTGAGGCTGAGATCGACGGACTCGGACTTTTCGGGCTTCAGGTTTTCGTTTGCCGAATGGGTTTCCGTGTTGTAATACAGCTCGGTGAAGGTCGGCATACGTGCCGATTTGCTCCATGAGGAAGCTATTTTGAGGCTTTCAGTCGGGCGGTAGGAAGCACTTACGGAAGGGTAGAACTTGTATTCGCTGCCGGTGAAGGTATTGTGATTTGCCAAAAGACCTGCCGCGAAGACGAAGCGGGAGAGGCTGAGGGTGTGCTCCAGCGTGGCACTTGTGTTCAAGCGGTCGTCATAGACGGTGTATTTGCCGTGAGGCTTCGCCATCTCTTTACCCAGCTTGCTGCTGAGGATGTCCTCCTTGCGCAGTTCGGCTCCCAGAGAGGTGATGCCCAGGGCGGAGGTGTATTGGAGAATGAGGTTGGAGCCGTAGGTGTCGGCGAGGTGGTTGTTTCGTTCCCAGGGTACGTCCTTGATAAGGTCAAACTGGTCGAGGTGGCGGTTCCAATAGATGATGGGGATGAATTTGAGAGCCGAGCCGAACTCGCCTTTGACGGAACCCATGTAGGTGCTTGTGCGCTCGTACTGGTCAGGCCATGCAGGGGTGTAGAAGGAGTTGGCTCCGTATTTCTTGTTGTTGTAGCCCAGCTGTATGTCTAATTTTGATTGGCTTTTCAGGGCAAGGCTGGTTTGCCACAGGAGATTGTAAAGGTCGTAGCCGGTATTGTCGGCATCGTTCATGGGAGCTTCGGCGTAGCCGCCCAGAATGGAAACCTTGTACTTGTCGCTGTTGGTGAAGCCGGCGTAACCGTCCGACGATTTGTAGCCGACCGAAAGGCTGTGGGAAGCAATCCCCGTTTCAGCCGCGCCGCGCACTTCAATCTCTTTCAGGTTGTGCATACCCGATTCAATGTGGGTGTAAGCCTTTTCCTGTACTTTCTTTTTGGTGATGATGTTGATGCCGCCGGAGAAGGCACTCGAACCGTAGATGAGGGCGGAGGGACCGTGAACAATTTCAATACGTTCGATGTCGGAAAGATTGACGGGAATGTCGAGGCTGTAATGACCCGTGTGGGCACTGGAGAAGTTTACCCCGTTTACGAGAACTGCGGTTTGGTCGAAAGAGCCGCCGCGAATGGAAATATCGGCTTGTGCGCCGTTACCTCCGCGCCGGAGAATGTCAATATTGGCTGCGTAAGCCAGCAAGTCCTGAATACTTCGGACGGGCGACTGCGCAATCTGCTCTTTGGTAATGACGGTCACCGGTTTCGGTGTCTGCGCCACGGGCAGTTCGAGGCGCGAAGCCGTCACCATCACCTCGTCCAGCTCCTGCTCCAACGCCGCCGGCTGGGCTTGAATCTTGGCAGCCGTCTGCGCCGCCGACTCCGTCGTATGCACAACGGCAAGCACGCTGCCCGTCACCACACCGATGCTTATCACCCTGTGCATACTGTTAAACACGCTGTACGCCTTCTGCGTAAACCGCTTGAAGCGGACAGCATTCTGCTTGAAAAACTGTTTCTGTTTCATACTGAATTATTATGTATTAAAAATGCGCGGCGAAGGTAAAGGGATTTTTGGGGAACGGGCAACATCATTCGTTTTTATTAAGGTGACTATATCCAACATTACAGAACCCTTATTTTTATGATTCACGCAAGTGCATTAACATAATTTTTTT
>LBCX01000054.1 GCA_001657575.1 Bacteroidales bacterium Barb4 | reverse complement strand
AAAAAGAAAAGAAGGGAACTTGAAATAATCCCAAGAACCTTAATAACTTACGGTTAATTTCTTATACGGGTCTTTATTTCAAGAAAAGCCGCATAATACCAAACAGGGGTATAGGTTTTGCCTGTACAGGGTTATGGTTTATCATGCGGTTTCCTTTCTTTTTGAATTTAGTGTTTTTAATCCTGCAATATTATCTCTTTTTTACACGGGGCAAATCTAAGGTAACAGGGTTTCAAACCCTGTTAGGGGTGTATTATACGGAAGGTGTGCTGCATCTTGTCAATCTGGACGGGGCTGTCATCTCGGTCAGTACGATAAAGGGGGAAAGGGTGCTGCAATTCACGGCGGACGATGACGAATATCCCGTGACTTTGCCTGCGGGCATTTATATATTGAATGCGGCAGGAGGGAAAGAAGGGAGGTTTGCTGCGAAGTTTGTAGTGAGGTAAGGTGCGAGAATCCCTCTTTGCCGCATTGAAGGTTTTCGAGTCTCACTATAAGACCTTCTGGCATTACCGGAAGACTTTCCAACATTAGCAAAAAGGCTTTTTGATTGACCCGAAAAAATATGATCCCTGATTATTTGAACAGGTAGTAATGCCAGTACGTATCGCCGAAAGCCTTTTCCGACAAGGCGGGAAGCGTGGGATTGCTGCGGTTGTCCTGCACTTGTTGTTTGAAGGCGGCGAAGCCTTGTATGAGCTGTTCCGGAATGTCAAACCGTTTCCAATAAGCGGGGTCGTCCTCCGATAAAATAAAAACGGCTTCCTGAAAGCTGCGGGGCAGCGAGGGCAGGACGGGCGTACCGTAGTATGTCTCTATCAATTCCTGAAAAGGCTTTATCTCTTTGGCAAGCAAACGGGCTGCACCCGCATAATGCACGGGCAATACATCGGACGGCATCGCTTCCGCCCGCCGGAGCAAGTCCGTTCCCATACCGTCCAAAAGGGCGAGGGTGCTTTGAGCGGGAAGCGACCGGCGTTTGGCTCCCAGCAGGGCATCGGCTTCTACGGCAGTGTCATTGTAGAGAAACCGGCGGTGCGCTTTTGCCCAATCGCGGTAACAGAGCGTTTTCGCCAAAAGATTGATGTATTTTTCCGCCACGGCATATTCACCGAAGATGAGGTTGGTCTGCACAAGCCGTTTCAAATGGCGCGGACTGTTGTCGCCCGTGACAGCTACAAAGGCTTCAAAAGCCATTTTCTGCGATAAAGCCGTTTCGCCCAAGGTGAAATAAAGGTCGCTCAGGAAGGAGGCGACATGGAAGGAATTGTTCCACGCTACCATCAGACCCGGCAGTCCGCACTGGTCGAAGGAGAACAGGCGGTCGGCAAATTCCCCTTTCTCGGCAAGAGCCATATTGAGGTAGCACAGATAGAGGTAGTTTGTCAGGCGACCGGTGCATTTTTCGATGATACTGTCCCATTGCTGCCTTCCCGCATAATAATCCAGTTCCTTCAATGTGGCAGATTTGGCATCATTGTATTTCGAAATGCCCGCCCCGAAGAGAAGAGCGGCAAGCAACAGCTGAAAAAGGCATTCCCGCTTTCTCCTTTTCTCCGAAACCGCCCGCTTCCGAAGCAGCCAAGCCATCAGCATAACAGCAGGCAGACAGATCCAAGAGAAATAAATCACCGTCGGAGGTGTAAGTATGGGATAGGAATGATAGTACGCATCCGGCAGGAAAGCAAAACGATACTCCCCAATCACAGCCCCGTACACACAGCCTGCACCGGCAACGGCAATCTCCACCCCCGTCAGCCCAAACCAGTACCCGCCTCGTGTACGGTTCAGCCCTTCCCGCAGCATCACGCATACGGCAAACAGACCGCCCGCCGCTCCGCACAGCCCGAACAAAAGCGGTGTCAGCAGCAACGCCGCCGCCAATCGCCGCCCGAAAGGCATCGCCTCCATCCGCAGATACAGCCAAAGTGCCCCCAAGACGCACAAATAAGCTATCGTCCCCTGCAAGAAATAATTAAAATCAAACTGAACAAACAGCAACGCCGCCACCGGCAACAGATACAGCAGATACAAACCGCCTGCCGGTGCAATCCGCTTCACAACAGCCTCCGTCGCCGCACCGACTCCCGTCAGCAATGCCGCCGTAATTCCCGCTCCGACATAAGGCAGTGCAAAAAACTGCAGCAGAAACTCCCCCGCCAGCAGCGACACTCCGCCCGGCGACCACAGTTTTTCCCTTACGTAATCCCAGGAAAAGAGAAACAACCGGCTTTGTTCCAAATAAAAGAAGTGAAACTTGGCGGACAGTTGCAGGTAAACAAACAACAATGCAAAGAGGGAAAGCCAGAAGGCTGTGCTTTTATATTTCATGCGGTCGGACTTAAAGGGCGGGCAAAGATAGGGTTAAAATCCACCAAGACAACTGCATCAAGACCGCACCAAGCAAGATAGTAATAGAAATAGAATAATGTCGTATTTATGATGTTACGCAGAAAGTCCCGCAAGGACTTCAGATTTCAGCCCAACGTAAAGCGAAGCGGCACGTTGGGTTAAAGGCAACACCACCGGGGAAGTCCTGAAAGGACGACCGGATAATGTATGCGGCATATTATTATCATCGTTTGTTGTTTGTATCATGCTTTCAGCACTTTCTTAGTATGTATTTAACGCTTCGCTTTACGTTGGGCTGAAATCTCAAGTCCCTATGGGACTTCAGCGTAACATCAGCTAAGTTGGGAGAAACGCGACATTATTTCATTCCCATTACTTAGCATGTAGGGTGCTTGAAAAAAGCAATCAGCTTTTGACGCGGCTGCCCGGGTTTATAATTTACTTTGCAGTTTCAATTTTTGAACAGTGACGGAGGCTTGACCAATTTCCATAAATGGAGTTGAAGGATGAATAAAAACACAATAATATTTGTTTCCGCAGGACTTAATGAGCCTAAGAAAAACGGAAATCCATTAGCCTCTTATCATTCATACCTGAATTATGGACTGCTTGGGCTTGCATCTATACTTGACAAAAAAGGCTATGATGTGATATTACTACATGGTAAATTTTCAAATCCGATTACGTTTGCACAAGAGTTGCTTCAAAAAGTAAAGACAACACCAACATATCCCCTGTTTTTATCAATACCTAGCGTTTTTGCATTGGATTGGAGTAAATCTTTTTTAAAAGAGTTAAAAGCAAAATATCCGGATACTAAAATAATTGTTGGAGGCAGGTGGGTTGTAGAAAATGATGGAGCATGGATTCGAGAGAAATTAGAAAATACAAACTTAGTTGTATTTGGTACAGCAGAAAAAAGAATAGAGTCTCTTCTTACTATTTCTGATTGGTCTGATATTCCAATTTCTTATACAGATTGTTCCAAAAATGCTGCTCCTGAGAAAAAATTGGAACAATATCCCGAATATAATTATAAGTTAATGCCTGATTTTTCATCTTTTCAACCTTCTATTGAAGTTTCCAGAGGTTGTGGCAGTAAATGTAGTTTCTGTTTAGAAAGGAATATGCCATTAATGAAATTGAAAGATGTAAATCAAATAACGAGAGAAATAATTAACACAAAAAAAGTATATGGAAAGGAGGATATAACACCTTATTTTGAAGCATCTGTCTTTAGACCTACATTAAGTTGGGCAAAGGATTTAAATAGTTCATTTAAAGAAAATAATTTAAATGTAAAATGGAGAGCTGAAACCAGAGCCGACAGTTTGACGAATGAAGAAATCTTGGAAATTCTTGCTGAAACAGGATTAAAGGTGCTTGACATAGGTTTGGAAACCGCTAGTCCAACTCAAATAAACAGAATGAAGAAATCAACTAATCCCGACAAATATTTAACAGAAGCATCTAATTTATTGAAAGTGTGTCGAAATCTTAATATTTGGGGCAAGGTTAACATATTGTTGTATGCGGGAGAAAGCAAGAATACACTGAAAGAAACCACAGATTGGTTAGAAGAGCATCGGGCTTGCATAAAAGGTGTATCTGTTAATCCTTTATTTGTGTATGGGCATGATAATAATACAATTAGATATATTGAAGAATTGAAACTCTTAGGAGCAAAGCCAACTGATGATAATTTTAGAAATAGAGGTTACTGTCAAATGCATTTAAGCCCCGATATTTCTTTTGATGATTCAGAAAATATCCGCATCGAAATAAGCCAGTCATTTATGACAGATGATGATTATTATGACCTTAAATCATTTTCTTACCTGCCTCCTTCTCTAACGAAAGAGAAATTCAAGGAAATTATACGAAACGCCAATCCTGACACACTTCCTTTCAAAAGGACTTGAAAAATTTCCCTTTTCCTCCACTCGAGCGGACAGCAAAAAATAAGGTATATATTTACCCCCGAATGTAAAACCTGCCATTACTCTATTAATCAGATGATATATAATGCTTATATGCAAAGCCCTGTCGGTTGGATATGGCTGCAGGCGACTGATACGCACCTTTGTCGTGCCAATCAGGTGGCGACTCCCGGCAAGGTGACGGAAAGGGACGGCTCCTCCCCTGTCCTGCGGAATGCCATCGTTCAATTGGAAGAATACTTTGTCGGCAAACGCACCGGCTTCGACCTTCCCCTGCAACAGAACGGGACTTCTTTCCAACAAAAGGTATGGTCGGAACTCCTCCGCATCCCTTACGGCGCAACGATTACTTACGCCGAACTGGCTTCCCGCAGCGGCAACCCGAAAGCCTGCCGCGCCGCCGGCTCTGCCAACGGCAAGAACAACATCTTCATCATCGTCCCCTGCCACCGCGTGATACAAAGCAGCGGCAAGACGGGCGGATATGCCTACGGCACGGACATGAAGCAATTTCTGCTCGACTTGGAAAAAGCCGTAGCGGCAGAGTAAACAAAACAGCATGATATGATGGAAGAAGATTTTGACATACGGGATTCAAAGGTGCCGGAGAGCGACAGGGAATACGAAAATGTATTGCGTCCGCTCTCTCTCCGTGATTTCAGCGGACAGACGAAGGTGACGGAGAACCTGCGCATCTTTGTCATGGCGGCGCGGATGCGGAAGGAGGCTCTCGACCATGTCCTCCTGCACGGGCCTCCGGGCTTGGGGAAAACGACCCTGTCGAATATCATTGCCAATGAACTGGGGGTGGGATTCAAGGTAACTTCCGGCCCGGTATTGGACAAGCCGGGCGATTTGGCGGGTGTCCTTACCTCGCTGGAGAAGAACGATGTCCTTTTCATTGATGAAATCCACCGCCTGAGTCCGGTTGTCGAGGAATATCTTTATTCGGCAATGGAGGACTATCGGATTGACATTATGATTGACAAGGGGCCGAGTGCCCGCTCCATACAAATAGATCTGTCCCCTTTCACCTTAGTGGGAGCAACTACGCGGAGCGGCTTGCTGACCAGCCCCTTGCGTGCCCGCTTCGGCATCAACATGCACTTGGAGTACTACGATGTGGAGACATTGACAAAGATTGTGGAACGCAGTGCCGACATTCTGAAAGTGAAATGCGAACGGAACGCTGCCCTCGAAATAGCTTCCCGCAGCCGTGGCACGCCGCGTATCGCCAACGCCCTGCTCCGTCGTGTGCGCGACTTTGCGCAGGTCAAGGGCACGGGACAGATTGACAAAGCCATCGCCTGCTATGCTCTGGAAGCCCTGAACATCGACCGCTACGGTCTCGACCTGATCGACAACAAATTCCTCACCACCATTATTGACAAGTTCGGCGGCGGTCCCGTCGGACTGACTACTATTGCCACTGCCTTGGGCGAAGATCCCGGTACGCTCGAGGAAGTGTACGAGCCGTTCCTCATCAAGGAAGGCTTTGTCAAACGCACTCCGCGCGGGCGGGAAGTGACGGACTTGGCTTATACGCATCTGGGACGGAAGCGGGGGAGCGCGCAAGGGTTTTTGTTTGATTGATATGTTTATACACTATATATTATGAGCAAAATAAGGATTAAAAACTTCGATTCGATATAAGACTCCAATCTTGTTGAGATTGGAAAACTGACTTTTTTCATTGGGAATCAAGGGTCGGAGAAAAGTATCATTGATACATTAAATTCAATCTTTTTTATGGATAGAGAAAAATTTGATTTGCGACAGCTGTGATTTCAAGTGGCTTGAGCATAATTTTGACAAGTTCTTGACGTATCATCGTATAAAATAGTACAACAAAATCGAAATAAATAAATTATGAATAGACCTGAAGAAATATTTGAATGGCTACCGAAAGTAGATAGTTTGAATCCTTTTTATAATGGAATAGTTGAATTTGTAACGAAATACATTAACTTATCCAATTCCAAACAATATAAGCATTCGAAAGAAGTCTTAGACCCAGTCGTTGGCTATGTAAAAGTCTATGCGTGGGAGATGGCGATGCTGGACACTTTATTATTCCAGCGATTAAGGAAAATAACTCAATTAGGGTTAGCAAATCTTGTTTACCCATCCTTAAATTATAGTCGTTTTGAACATACAATCGGAACATTAGGTCGCCTGGATCAAGTCTTAACAAGGCTTAGAGAACGTCATAAACCACAAGAAAATGAAAATGAAAAAATTGATACTAAAATTTTAGATCAATATGAAACTCAAATCCGACTTGCAGCTTTATTTCATGATTTAGGGCATTGCCTATTTAGTCATTTAACGGAGTTTGCGATGAATGAATTAAAAGGAGGCACGTATAAATATAAAAACAAAGAAACAGGAGAAGAAGAAAAAATAATTTATCCGTCAGTAGAAGAAATAAAAGATATTTTCAATAAAGAGTTTGCTAACGAAGATAATAAACTAAGCCTTTTTGAAATACTCTCTATTACAATGTTGGGAACAAAGCGAGTAGCAACAATATTATTTTCAAATAACATTGCTTTATATACTTACAAAGATGGTGAGAAAATTAAGTGTGTAGAAGAATTAGGGATAGTATTAGAACATGTTGCGAAATTTATCGCAGGTTTACCTATTAAAAACAAACCTGAAACAATCTTCTTGGCTCAGCTAATGAGTAGTGGTCTTGATGTTGATAAACTTGATTATATGAGCCGTGAGGAACATTTTTCGGGAATAAAAATTGAAATGGATTTACAAAGAATATTTAATAAAATAAATATTTTTAGTATCTCGCGTGATAAGTTGCCAAAGTCTTTAGAAAAATACACCAAACACATACATCCCAAACATCAAGACCAAAACACTTCTGAAAAATTTATCATATTGGGAATTGAAAAAGGTGGACAATATTCTTATGAAGAATTTTGCATGGCAAGATTATCTCTGTATGAGAAAATATATTTACATAAAAAGGTAAGAGCTGCAGAGTCTTTTTTAAGAAAGAAACTATCTGAATTTGTCACTTATGACTCCGATTATCAACAAGCACACAAATGGTTATATCTTCCGGAATCAATTATTGAAGAAAAATTACCATTCACAATAGAAAAAGAAGAAATCGTCAAAGGAGAATTATTTCCAAGACCAAAAAAGATTCAAGAAAACATTAAATTCTCTGATATAATAGAGAGAAAAATACCGGATAGAGCATTTGGATTTGGTCCTGCAAATTCAAAAACAGATACTGCCGTAAAAAATGAAAAAGGAGAGTTTTTGTCTGAAAATGAATTAAATAAGATTCATTCAATTGCTTTATGGAAATCTCTAATGGGGAATAAAAATGTAAAAAACATTGATTCATTAAGAAAAAATATATTAAAAGAGGCAGAAAGTATATCGCAGTGTATAAGAAAGAACTTAAATTTTACTGATTTCATTATAAAAAATGAAGATGATAAAAAAATAATCACAGAAACATTAGTATTTGATATTCCTGATTGGGAGCGTGTTAGATTGAATCCTCAAACCTTATATTTTAAAGATGCAGGATTTAATACTATTAATTGGACTATTCCTGTTGATAAAATACATACATATTATCAATTGCATAGAATATTAGCGTATGTGTATGTTAATTACAGATTTTGCCCTTTAATTTATTTAGCAACAGAAATAGTGTTATACAAACATAAGGATAAAGAAGATAGTAATTTGACTAATTTTGTTTTTGACCAAACGCAAGCAGTATCGGGAAGCGTATATGAAAAAGCCGAAAAAATAAAACAAGAACTGAATAAAAAAGGATACTATAAAGACTATAAAGATTTAACACCTTTAGATGAGTCGCTAACCAACTCTTTTGCCATTGAAAAAATCGAATCTATTGTTAAACTATTGGGACGTATTGAATGTAGAAAAAATCGAAATATTTCTAAATTGGATGTTGAAAGATTTCTTAAACAATTTGATGCTACAATACAACTTCCAATGTTACATCTAATTAGTAATATTAAGGTACTTTCTCCTGAAGATGTATTACCAAGTATAATAAAAAATATCAAAGATGAAAAAATCAATGGAAAAATAGGAGTTTTGCCACTTGGTGATTTTATGAATAGTTCAAGTAATCTTCTTAAAAATTTAAAGGATACTCTTGAAAGTAGTAAGATTGTTTCTTTTAATGTTAATTCCGAAATAATTAAAGATCTTGAATATATCCTTATAATTGATGACAATGTTAATACAGGAATACAATGCCTCAATATAATGATGAGATATTTAGGATACGATAAAACTATTCTTGGAGAAAAAGAACAAGAAGAATTATGGATGGATTTAGAAAGTAAGAGAGGAGATATCCAAGAAAAAATACATGAAGATTTCTCGAAAGAATTAAGAAAAAAGAAGTTTGAGTTTATTTTTATTATAGGACATGAAACCTCTGAAGAACAACTAAAAAGTTATTTAAAGGAACATTGCAAATTAAAACCAGGGAATTTTAATATTACGATAATTCATACATTAAAAGAAAACGATAAAATATTGTCAAGCGAGTATGGTGGATATTCTGAATCTATATTTGGAAACATAAAAAAGAACTTTGACGATGTTGTTAAGGATAGGGAGCAAATACAAAAAATGCTTGACAAATTGAAGACAGTAGGAACCTCATTGGTTAAAAACAAAACGATAGTGAAACAGTATAAACAGAAGGCAGAAGGCAATTCATTGGGATACAAAAATAGAGAGAACTTAGTTGTATTTGCCAATAGTATCCCTAAAATGACATATACAGCATTGTGGTGTGAAGGAAAATATAATAAGAAGGATTGGTATCCGTTAATACCAAGAAAGTAAATATGAATTTCAAAAAATATATTTGTTGTAAAACATCAAAAAATAAAAATACAGTGAAGCCAGAGATAAAAGAATTTCTCAGAGTTTATGGACAGGCATTGAAAGACAACAATGCCGCCGTGTTTGCAGGTGCCGGACTTTCAAAAGCATCAGGTTTTGTAGATTGGAAAGGCTTAATGCGTGAAATCGCTGCAAATTTAGGATTGGATGTTGATCAAGAAACAGACTTGATAGCTATAGCCCAATATCACATTAACGAAAGGCTTGGTAATCGGAGCGTTATCAATCAGACTATCATAGATCATTTTGTGAAAAATGTTGATTTGACGGAAAATCACCGAATATTGGCACGATTACCAATATCATCATATTGGACAACTAATTATGATAATTTGATTGAAGAAGCAATAAAAGAAGCAGGAAAAACACCAGACGAGAAGAAAATTTCGGATAATTTATTAACAACGCTTTCTAAACGAGATGCCGTTGTTTATAAAATGCACGGCGATGTTGTTCAGCCAAACGAAGCTGTAATTGCAAAAGAAGATTACGAAACTTATGAAAAGAAAAGAGGAGCTTATTCAATGGTGCTTCAATCTGAATTATTATCAAAAACATTTTTGTTTGTCGGTTTTAGTTTTGATGACCCTAACTTAATCTACACGCTTGCTCGCATTAAAAATTTACTTGGCGAAAAAGCAAGTTTACTAAGAACTCATTATTTCTTCATTAAAAAGGAAGATGATTGCAATAAAGCGAAAAAGCAAGAATTAAAAATAAAAGATTTGAATCGCTATGGAATAAAAGCATTGATTGTTGACGGCTATGAAGAAATTACAATAATACTGAAAAAATTAAATGAATTTTATAAACGCTCAAATGTTTTTATATCCGGCGCAGCAGAATGTTTTGAAGAAGATAATCAGAATGAAGATAAACACAAACTATTTGTTCATAATTTGACTAAAAAAATTCTCTCTAATCAATATAAAATTATTACAGGGAAAGGCAAAAAAGTTGGAGATATTGTTATTGATGGAACACTTCATTATATGTTTTTAACGGATTATCGGCACCTTGATGAATTTATTAAAATGAGACCTTTTCCTTTGGAATCTGTTAGAGAAGGAATTAGCGAGAAAGAAAAAAAGGAGGAAAAAAAACAGCGAAACACAAAATATCGTGATGAAATGTTGCAGGAAGCCGGTGTGGCTATTTTTGTTTATGGAAATAAAAAAGACAAAAATGGTACTATAAAAAATTCAAGTGGGATGGAAGAAGAATTTAATATTGCATTAGAAAAGGGAATAAAACCCATACCAATTGGTGCAACAGGGTATATGGCAAATGAACTTTGGATCAAAGTTATTAATGATTTTGAAAAATATTATCCATCCAATGATGATAATAAAACAACGATGGAAGAAATTAAAAATCTAATGCAGAAAATTGGAGATGATAATAAATTTAAGGAAAAGATTAATCAGGAAGACTACAATACATATTTTGATAATATCTATGACTGTGTAACTGAAATTATTAAAAAACTAAATACTGTTAATTCTCTATGAAATAGAATATTTGGCGTTGCTAACCAAATGGAATCAATTCAAAAGATGAGTATTATCTTCTTAGGCATATTGTGAAGAGGGGAAGGACAAAGAAAGAGGGAAAATAATGAGAAAGTATAGCAGGAGACTGCCGGTTCTCAATAAAATAATAAAACGAATATGTCCACCGGCATAAAACGTCTTGCCCAAGAAACAGCCATATACGGCTTGCCAAGCATCCTCGGACGGTTTCTCAACTGGCTGCTGGTGCCCATGTATGTGCGCGTACTGTCCGGCACGGGTGAGTTTGGGGTTTATACGAACATCTACGGATGGGTGGCACTGCTGCTGATTGTCCTTACTTACGGGATGGAGACGGGCTTCTTTCGCTTTGTCAATAAGGAAGGCGAACCGATGCGGGTGTACGCCACGGCGATGTTCAGTGTTGGGTGTACGTCCCTGCTGTTTGCGGTTTTGGGATTGGGGTTTCTTCATCCGGTAAGTTGTTTTCTGGGGTACGGCGGCTATCCGGAATATCTGGGGATGATGATAGCGGTGGTGGCGGCGGATGCGTTTTGTGCACTTCCCTTTGCTTATTTGCGGTATAAGGGGCGGGCGGTGCGGTTTGCCGCATTGAAGTTTGTGACGATCGGGCTGAATATCGGGTTGAACCTGTTCTTTTTTATTCTCTGTCCCCGGCTGGCAGAGACGGTTCCGGAGGCGGTGGAGTGGTTTTACCGTCCTACCTACGGGGTGGGGTATGTGTTTGTGGCGAATGTGATGACGACTGCCGTCACATTCCTGCTCCTGCTGCCCGATATGCTGCCGGGCTTCCGCCATAAGCCGGACTTTCCGCTTTTGCGGCGGATGCTCGGCTATTCTTTTCCTATCCTGCTGCTGGGCATTGCGGGGATATTCAACCAGACGGCGGACAAGATACTGTTCCCTTTCCTGTTTGCCGACAAGGAATATGCCGCCGGACAGTTGGGCATCTACGGTGCCTGCTTCAAGATGGCGGCGGTGATGGTGATGTTTATTCAGGCGTTCCGCTATGCGTATGAGCCTTTTGTCTTTGCGCGGAACAGGGAGGAGGGAAGCAGGAGGGCGTATGTGGAGACGATGCGCTACTTTGTGATCTTCGGCTTGCTGATTTTCCTCGGCGTCATGTTTTATATGGATCTATTGAAATATTTCATTACGCCGGCGTATTATCCGGGGCTGAGGGTGGTGCCGGTGGTGATGGCGGGGGAGTTTTTCTTCGGGATTTACTTCAACCTGTCGCTGTGGTATAAACTGACCGACCAAACGCATTGGGGAGCATGGTTTTCCCTGTCCGGCTGCGTGGTGACGGTGCTGATGATTGTGCTGCTGGCTCCCCTTTACGGCTATATGGCGTGCGCGTGGGCTTCTTTCTGCTGCAATTTGCTGATGATGGCAGCTTCATATATCATAGGGCAAAAGAAGTTTCCCGTTCCATACGATTTGAAGTCTGCCTTTACCTATTTCGCCGTTGCGGCGGCTGTCTATGCGGCGGGGATGCTGCCTGCCATTGAGTCGGAAGGGTGGCGGGCAGGGTATCGCACCCTGCTGTTGCTTGCTTTTCTCGCATTCATTGCCCGAAAGGAACATCTTCCAAAAAAGAATGGTGACTATATCTAACTTTACAGTTGAAAAAAAGCTATGCAGATGCTCCGACGGAGCAAGAGATTTCAGCCCCATATGCAGCGAAGCGGAATATGGGGTTAAGACAAATGTATATCAATAAAGTGCTGAAAGAACAAATGCGATATAATTCAATCGTCCTTTCAGAACTTCCTTGTCGGTACCCTCCCTAAACCCCACATTCCGCTGCGCTGCATGTGGGGCTGAAATCTTTTGCCCCTTCGGGTAGGGTGTCCAAAATAAGCAATCCTCCTGTCAATAAAATCATTATCTTTGTGTCATTATTCATTTATGATACAAAGAATTATGAAGAGCAAGGAAGAACAGTTAACAGAGAAATTGAAGGCTGCAGAATTGAACCTGCAGACCGAAAAGGCAAAGAATAAATCGTTGCAACGGCAGAACAGGTCGTTGGAGAACAGGTTGGGCACAGGCATGAAGCAATCGGAAGCATTGAAAGCGGTATGCTCCGTGTTAAAAAAAACTGAAGGTCTCAACCGTACAATCGCTCAGGAGCCGATAAGGCGGCATCAATATTCGGTTGGTATCGTATCCCTGAGCCTGGAACTTTACGTTCGCGCCCGGTGCGGTTTTCGTGGTGCGGTTGACATATTGAGTCATATGAATGAATCTTTTGGCTGGAAATTGAAGAAAATACCCAGTCGCAACAGCATCGAAAATTGGGTAAGGAAGAGCGGTTGCAGTATTTATAAAGAGCCGGCGTACACAAATCCGTAGGCGCAGAAAAGAAATCTGATGTTCCGTTAGGAAGAAGCGATGTAAAGGTGTTGGACATTTCGGCGGCTTCGAGTTGGAACGGCACCGGCATCAAGGCGGTTTTGTCGGCAACGGAAA
>LBCX01000313.1 GCA_001657575.1 Bacteroidales bacterium Barb4 | reverse complement strand
GTCCCGCCACCCGCCTTCACCGTGCGGACGATTCGATGATACACCGTTGATTGTTTGCGGAGGGTGTTACCGTGCCGGAGGTGTTATGCTTTTTGTAATACTTTTGTAACTATTTAGATATTGTAATAATATTGTAATTGTATAACCTATTGACATTAAATCTAAACTGTGGTATGATATCACAAAGTGACCTGATATGTCACGCAGGGAAGACCCCCGCAGGGGGGCTTCCGCCTTTATTTAATACTAATGTACACAACTGCCCAAAAATGAATGGGCGTAATTTTGTAAAAAAAAAGAAAAAGCCTTGACTTCTTCTTGCATGTATGGTAAAATGTAGTCACCACAACAAACAAAACCAACACTAAAAAAGACAAGACTTTATGTCTTGCATAATTATATCATGAGCGAACAAAAATGTCAAGAAATTTTATGCGATAAGCACGGAAAAAGAGTTAGACCGTGGAAGCCAAAAAAAGTTGGCAGTTTAGTTTTGTCTGATAGTTATAGCCGTATCGGACACGCTCTGCGAGAAGAATATCAGCTGAACGGCGTACATAAACGATACACAGTAGGCAAGCACGGGAAAACATATTGTGTTGGTTCATATGATAAAGACGGTAATCGTGTAGTTGATTATGAGGGGAGGGCGAATGACGTGAAATGGTGTGGTGCTCGCCTTAAGTTTGAAGAACTTGATAAGAATGAATATAAACTGAAAGAAGCTAAGTTTTGCCGTGTTTCACTTTGTCCTGTGTGTCAGTGGCGTAAGTCGCTGAAAGTGTTTCACAATGTGTCTAAGGTCATGGACAACGTAGAAGCTACTGAACCGAACTTTGTCCCGCTGTTTCTTACGCTCACTGTCCGCAATTGTGAAATTGTTGAGTTGGAAGAAACGGTTAAGTGTATTCTTAACGGTTTTCATACTTTTGCTACGAAAGATATACATGTGAAGAATATTGTCAAAGGTTATTTCCGCGCGTTGGAGATTACATACAATGAGAAAGCTGAAACGTTTCACCCGCATATTCATGCTATCTTGCTTGTGGACAAGCGGTACTTCAACAGTGATGACTATTTGCAAACGTCACAAATTGTGCAGATTTGGCGGCGTGTGTGCAAGCTTGACTATGACCCGATATGCGATATTCGTCGAACTAAGACACCAAAGGGGAAACGCAAAGAAGTTGCGGAAGTTGCTAAATACACGCTGAAAGACACGGAAATATTCAAAAAAGGTATGGAAATGCCTGAAATGGACTTTGTGGTGAAGTATTTGTCGCAAGCTTTGAAAGGTCGGCGGCTTTATGCGTTTGGTGGGCTGATGAAAGAAATTGCTAAAGAATTGAATTGCGAAAATGCTGATGGCGGTGATTTGGTAAACATTGATGGCGAAACTGTTCGCGCTGATTTGGTGAAGTGCGTAATTGATTTTAACTGGTGTTTCGGTAGAGCTAATTATTTTCGCGCTGAATGATATGAATAAGCGTACATAGTAATGCGATTTTGTATTGCCTGGGTAATATGTGTCGATAGATGATGGTTTGTGATGAAAGATGATGAGGGAAGAAAATGTTGAACGTAACGGCTAATTATGTAAAAGTTTGGGATATAATGCAGAGACCCGGCAGTAAATCGGTGTATGCGCATTTGAGCGTGGCGGCAAGAGATGCAAACGGTGCGCGTGTGTATGAACGGTGGTCGGGGCGGTTCGTTGGTGATGCGGCGTGCAATGTGTTGCGGTTGCGTGATGGTGATACGATTGATATTACCAACGGTGGTGTATCATCGAAATATGATGTGGTGCGGAAGGCTACATATACGGACGTTGTTGTGTTTGATTTTGTGATGTCTCCTGGTGGGGGGCAGACGTTGCCGGTTCAACAGCCGGATGGGCGTCAGCTGCATATACCGACTAAGATACCGTATGGTGCAACTGATGCTGATTATCCGTTTTGACTTTGGGCAAAAAAATGCAATGTTTTTTAAAAAAAGGCTTGACAAACACAATTAAATATGGCGTAATATATATATATATAGCATCTCTATAAACCTTGATTTTGGAAAATTGACAAGCGGTTTTATCAAGTAAAACGATGCTCGAGATTGTCAAAACGTAGGTTTATAGAGATGCCCTATAGAACAAAGAGAGGGGGAATAAAAATGAACAGAATTGAAATTGTTGGATTGTTTAAGGCTATTGAAAGACTTGCAGAACTTAAGGATTTACAGGGTATTTCTGATTTAGCTAAGTCTGTGCTTAAAGAAGCTCAACTTAAAGAAGACCGTAGTGAAAGTAAAAAAGTGAAGTCTGATAAAGAGGCGTAAAAGAATTGGCGGTGATTCGTTTGGGATTACCGTTTTTCTTTTTGCATTACAATATCACTTAATGAAATTAAAATAAATGTTTATAGCAGCTCAAAAGTTTGAGCGAGTTGTCAATATACCGGATTGGAAACAGGTGAAAAAAATGCGTAGTAAAGCCGTTAAACCTGATGTCATGGATTGTGTCCTGTTGGTTCTGCAACCTGCTAACCGTCTCGCCTGCCGGGTCAGTTTGGCTACTGGCTTGCGCATCGGCGATGTGCTGGCTCTGAAGACACAGCACATCGCGTCCAATCGTTTAACTGTTACGGAACAGAAAACTAGTAAAAGACGGCGCATCACAATCCCCAAGGAGTTGCACCTCGAGCTGATGAAACAGGCAGGGCGTGTCTACGTGTTTCCGAATCGGATTGATTATCTCAAACCCCGCACACGTCAGGCTGTCTACAAGGACATCAAAAAAGCCGCCAAAATTTTGCGTGTCGGGGGTAAGCAGGGTAAAAGTGTGTCCTGCCATTCGATGCGAAAAAACTATGCAAAAAAAGCCTATAACGCAAGCGGTGGAAATTTGAAAAAAGTTCAGGAGCTGTTAAAGCATGATTATGAATCCGTAACCGCGCTGTACGCACTTTGTGAAGAATTGGACGTAAAACGCTGAAACGTTTAAATTTGACCTGTTTTTGATTAAAATACGGCTATTTTTAGCGCGATTGGCATTAAGCCTAAACTGGTTTTCACTTAATC